>NZ_BBTF01000076.1:0-13579 GCF_000876115.1 Acinetobacter sp. NBRC 110496 | reverse complement strand
AGAGTAAAGTACTCTCGTACAATAACTATTGTAATGCTACTAATTAAGTTGCTTAAATCTAAATAATTAAACATAGCTGCAAACATGAATCTCAATTTTTTATTCGGCTTTATCATAATTATTGTTGGCGGTGGTGCAGCAATAGTTGCGCTTCGTTCAATGTTAGAAAATGAAATTTTTATGAAGGATAGTATATGGCTATGAATAATTCTAAATTCGATAAATACTTATTGCGCTCATTTTTAAAAAATACTGGACTTGCAATAATTTCAATTAGTGCAATAGCATTGGTTATATTTGCATGTTATGTGGTTTATATAGGAATAGGAAAAGCATCAACTTATGTATTCAATAACTTTGTACTAACTCTAAAAACTATTGGCTATATCGTATTATTTTTAATCGCTTTAAATTTAGTTATCTGTTTTATTGAAAATGTTATCAAAGAAGCCAATCAAAAAAGGAGTGAAGATAGTTCAGAAGATAATGTATGAGGGTAATAAAAAGTATCATACTGGCTTACTCTCAACACTTTGATTTTTTGGTCTTTATCTCCATCAAGTGTATTTTCTAAAATATAGTATGAATCTTTTACCCTCATACACTAAGGGGTTAAGAAAGGTTTCGGCAAGAAACGCCCCTCAACAAAACACCTACGATAAAAAAGTTTTAGTGATCGTGGTGATCTGTATCAATTACGTCATTATTGTTTGCATTAAACTTAGCCTGCTCTTTATAAAAATTATAGTCGGCATTGTCGTATACAAGCTCTTTTGGGTAAGGGATACCCATTTCATCAAGCTTTAAAGCGTAATAATGCGGTATTGGCTTGGTTGGATTGAAGTATGGTTCAGGGTAGTACTGAGTAACGACTTTAGCGGAGTAGGAATTAACGAGTTGATCTACATCGCTTTCTATTGTTTTTTGTTGGTCATTGTAATAAGAGTCAACAAGCTCTTTGTCTGAGTGGCTTGCTGCACAACCTGAAAATATTAAAGGTATTAAAATAGCGATAATTCTATAATGTTTCATTTTAAATAGGCCCAGGTGTAGTGTATATTTAATGGAACGTTAAAATACTTTTGATTATACATGACTTTTAAAGATGCTGTAACACCACCTTTTAGCAGAGGAAAAAGAGAACATAAGTTCTTGGCTAAAATGTTAAAATCTGAAAAAGATAAGATTAAGCTTTATACCAAAAGTTTAAGAAAAATTACTTTTAATGAGTTTTTAATTAGAGCAACTTTAATTTTAGTTGTGGTTTTTGCGTTAAGTTTTTGTATCTTTGGCGTATACCTATCTTTGAACGGTTTATTCTCAAAAGATGTGCATTTAGGAATGATTGGCATTATAGGTGATAGTAGTAGAATAATATTATGTACCATCTCAGCTATATTGTGCGCGGTTACAGCTTTCAAACTGTTTAAGAAAGCAAAAATTGACTGGAAAGAACATCAGTCATCAAAACGATATGCCAAAGCAATAACGAAAGAGTACCAGTCATTAAATAATTTGATTTTGGAACAGATTAAACAAGATAAAACAGGCAGTTATTGGCTGAACAGCAAAGAGATCCTGAGCATAACAGAGCAATACGAAGATAACATAAATGAAAACACAAAAGATTATCTGGTAAGTTTTACGCAAGATACGACTAAAAAGTATGTTAGGTTTTACATATATAATAATTCGCATATCTCTAATGGGTATACCAATGTTTTACATATACACTCGACTACTTTAACAATTTATTCACACTGTCTAAGTTATTCGGATTCGTTGAGTGTTAAAGACCTTTTAGATATTTCTGTTAAAAGTATTTGCATAAATTATTAGTTTTACTATAATACTTTTAAGAACAAAATTTAAATGTTTCTTACGACATTAAAAGAATGGGAGGCTTATAGCTTCCCATTTTTCTTTTTAAAATAACTATTATTTTTCTAAAACATCATTTGCCTTTTTCTCAAAACCCTTAACTTCTGCTAAAAGTTCTTCATTTTGGGCCATTGTGTCAGTAAAGGTCTGTTTCGAGAATTTAATGAATTCCAATGCATCATTGATCGATTGCTCTTTGCTTGGCTTCACGTACTTCGGGAGCTTATTGAATTCAGTATCCACATTTCTTTTGATCGCAGAAAAGTCTTTATCAAGCGACTCGAATGCTGCACTGGTTGACTCAAGCTGTATACGTTCAGAAACTCTATGGTCGATGTTTTGGAACACCAGGAACACACATACAAAAACTAAACTAGCAATTAAACTATTTTTTAGAACAACTGTATCCATTTTAAAACCCTTTAACATTTCTTTGATATTTTTAGTATAATCACTTTAATGTCTTTAAAATTTTTTTAAAAAATATGTCTAAAGCCTCCAACGTTGAGCTCTTAAACTTTTATAGTCTTGTTAAAGTACCTTTTAAATATGCTCACAAAGAGGTGTTGTTCTCCATTTCTATTTTATATTTTAACGGTAAAACTAAATCATACGTTCATTATCACAAATTTGAAGATGAAGAATTGCAGACTGTTCTAGGGTATGTGGTTTCGGAGAGTCTGGCGTGGACCTTTGGATCTTTGAAAACTGATAAATTCACTGTTAATCAGAATTTTATTTTCAATACTGTGCAAGAAGTGGAAAAAAGCCTTAAAGAACAAATAAATGCTTTATATAAAAGCACGGGTATAAATGCTAAGTTTTCCATGCAATATGCCTTAAAGGATAAGCCATCTGCAGAAAACAACGACTTATTAGAGAAGATATTTGCGATTGATAAAATGCTACCATTTGCTTTTACATTTAATAATAACGGCGGTTATGAAGTTGCATTAAAAGAATGTTCGTTAAAACTAATTAATGATATTGGGTTTTTCGCTTAAAAGTCCTTAAACTATTAAATACCACTTCATTAATACTTATTTTTAATTATAATGTGGGGTATTAGTAGTTTTAAGTTAGGTCATTAATTAGTGAATAAGAAAACCCTTACCATAGCGATATTGTCAGTTTTGCTATTTGGTTGTGATAAGTTAAAGCCTTCAAATACTGATACTGCATCTCAAGAAGAACAAATAGATCCCATTGAAAAGAAAGTTGAGGAACAAGTTCGCAAATATGATGAACGTGTTACCACTTACAATCCATCTAACTACAAATTACCTCAATCAAGCCTTTCTACCACCAGCCACAAAGTAGCGTGTAATTTTGGTGTAGGGGGAGATCTACCAGCTTTGGCATCAAATGGCATGTTCTCACAGCCGTTATATCGTATTGAAGCTGAGCAGATCATGGATAAAGTTCAGGGCGATGTGATGTATGCCCCTTATTCAATCGCGACATCTGTTGAGGGTGATGTTTTATATGAATCTGAAATTGATAGCTTTGATCGACAGTTAAATACATTACGAAGTTATCAAATTAAATCATCTGAACAAAATATCATTTCGTCATCTGGCTTTTACACCAATTCAAACAAAGCTGTTCGTATGGCACCTATCCGCAGTTACCCGGTTGCTTATGTGAAGCGCTTGGACGGCGATATTGTTTCTACATCTATGTTTAATGATGCATGCGACAAAGAAGTAGGTGTACGTAACTACAAATGGCGCGAAATTGATGTGTCGGGCAAACCATATGCAAGTTTAGCATCCACTGTATCTGAGCAAATTGTTCGGGTGAATCAGTTTGGCATGTTCACCAGTGCATCAAATTTTTACAGCTACTTCAGTAGTGAGTTTGGCAACTTCTTGGATGCAAATAACAAGTTTAGATCCGCATTGGAGAAATCAGGACGTTTCCCTAAAGGTTCAAAAATCTACGTTCCATCTGAGATTAAAACGACTGATGAAACACTGGTGATTACGAAGAACCCTGAGCTTGAAATTACAGACTTCCAAAAAGACAAGGTTTTAGAGGCATACAACAAAGAGGCCAAAATGCGGAATCTTGGCCAGATCGTATTCAAGGTCTACAACCTCAAAAACAATACTGTTTTCTATACACCATGGAATGAAACCAAGCACCGTGAAGCGGTCGAGTTTGAACCTATTGTTGTTATCGATGGCAAGGCTTATTCAGCAGTTTGGCATGTTCCTAATACTTTGACATTCAATGATTCGACCAGTGCTGGAAACTTAACGTATTACAACGCTACGGCGCATAACGCATTCGTCAATGCTGTTAAAGGTATATACCAAGGTCAGCAAAGCATGGTTGGTACAGAGCACGAAGATGATACCGAATATTCAATGAAGACTGCAGTTGAATACCAGAAAGCTCAGGCAGAGAAATAATATGGAATTAAGCACTATTGAAAAGAATACCGAAGCTCAAGACATTCAATCTGATGCGTATGACCAGCGTGTACATTCAGTATTGATAGTACCTGAACATGCCCTAAAAAAAATTGAGTCGATGATTTTGGCTACTGGTCATGTACAAAGTGACAGTACCAATCTTTTAGAAGTTTTAAGGCCAATGCCTGAAGAATTCAGAAAAGACGTTGATAACACCGAATTTACAGAAAAAGAAAACGGCGACATCGGTGATGCAGCCGTGGTCATTGTTGATGGTTTGATTCACGACACAAAACGCGGTGTTTGGATCTCTCAAAATTGGGGTTGTGGTAGTCCTAAATTCACCAAGCTTATTCAGGCTGGAGCTGAGCCACCAATTGAACTGATTGGCAAAAATAAGGGGGATAAGTTTAGTGCGACTTTAACGCACGAATTTCAAAAAGCGTATGAGCGAATGGGTTATACCCAAAAACAGGTCGGTTTTATACACATCCTATCAAATGGTGCACCAACGACTTTCTTTAACTACCTGAGTGACGAATTGCTGTGCAAACTGGAATTCATATCAGTAGACAACAACCGTTTAAACGCCTCACAAACTAACTTTTACAGTGCCGTAGAGCGAGGATCTGTTTCAGATTGGGGAGTGAGCTATCACAGAAAACCTTTTAACTTAGAAAATTACCCGATCAATTCTCTATTGGTGTCGGGATTAACAATAACTTTTATTTTGTACCTGATTTACAGCTATCTTTTTGGAGCTTAATAACAAATGAAATATTTAAACAGACCATCTCAAAACCGCGAAAACCATCATTACTTTAATCAACAACAGGGCGACAATAGAAAACAGCACAATCCGAACCATCATCACCACTCTATTAGCTTAAATGATGTATTTCGGTCGTTATTAGCCCTTACTCAACTAGACAAAGACATCCCGACATTGATCAAGCTTTTTGAAGAACAAGGGCTTGAAATATGCGAAACGCGTGTACGCACTTGGTCAACACCCGTGCATATCAACAATAGACCAATACCACACATTATTTTTGTTGGCTTTATGAAATTACTTGAGCGCATCAATGCTGAAGCGAAACTCAAAGATATTAATCTGTTTGATCTGTCAGAGATCTTGGACGATATACGCAACTAACAATTAAGTGGTTTAGCTATGACTGAAGAAATAAATAGTAATGAAAAAAAAGATGGTCCTATTACGGATGTAGGTAAAAAGTTTGCTGGTGCACGTAAAGACAACCCATCACCAGACTTTTCAGGCAACATGAATGGAATTAAGTCTGACAGCCTAGTGACTAAAAAGGAATATTGGCAAAAGCCTGATTTTAGAGCTGATGCCCAATCTGGCCACAAACCTGTAAAACATGCACTATTATTTTCTTTGGTCTATGCAAACTTAACCAACAAGCCTTTAGGGGGTGGTTGGTTTAGCATAGGTCAAAAGCAATGGGATGATGCCTACATTGCTACACTACACTTCTTAAAAAACAAATATGAAAGCTCACACTACGAACGTTTAGAACAACTGACAGACGACTTTAATGCGTACATGACCGTTAAGTTTGGTGCTGGACGAAGTGAAAAAGATATTTTAGAACGCTACTCAGCTGGACGACATACCAATCGCAGAGTTAAACACCCACTATCATTTAGTTCAGACACACAGTTACGCTTAAATAATCTAATCCCTTTAGGATGGCCAGACGATCGTGTACTTGATGCAGATAATTATGGTGCCAAAAAGTTATTAAACACTGAGACTGGTCAATATAAGTGGTATGCCGTTAAATCCATTTCAGCAAAGCGCTTTCAAACACTAGATAATTGGACAGAATACGACACATTCAATGCAGCACTAGAAAAAGTAAAAACATTTTTTCAGCCAATTTTAGATGAACGAGTCATAGAACCCAAAAAAGGACGCGCAAAACCCCCAAAAAGACCGCGCTACGACAGAGTTGAAGTACGCGAGGGTAAGGACCATCGAAAGGGTGAAAACATCGATAGCCAGTTGCTTATGGACTATTTCAAATTTTCTGGAGTCGAGTTCGGTAATTGGGTAAATCAAAAGGAACGTGCATGGTTTCTGAATTGCACGTATGACTCACTAATGGATCTTGTCGAACTTCTAGGTCTACCCGTTACGTTCGCATCTTTAGGCGGTAAGCTAGGAATAGCATTCGGTTCGCGTGGCACAGGCGTTGATAGCGCAGCAGCTCACTTTGAACCAGGTAATATGCTTATTCATTTGACCAAGACGCAAGGTGTTGGAGCACTAGCCCATGAGTTCGCGCACGGATTTGATTGTGTTTTGGCAAAACGAAACGGACTCAATAATAACTTTTTTAGCGAATACTTTCTTTACACCAGTAAAGGGCGTTACTCAGTACAGAATCATCAAGAGTCAGCATACAAACATCTTAAAGATGGCCAGACTGCAGATAAGTTTATCAAGCTGGTTAATTATCTTACTTTTAAGTCAACCAAATACCTTGATTACGAAGAAAGACAAGGCGGTACGGGCTTTATGAATAACGCCATGCACCTAGATCAATCACGGTCAATGTATTGGTCACAGCCAACAGAAATCTTTGCCAGACTGTTTGAATGTTGGGTGACGGATAAGCTGGCTGAAAATGATCAACAAAATGGGTTTTTGGTGCACGGCACAGAAGAGTCGGCAAATAGTTGGAATATGAAGTTAAGCGCATATCCAACAGGCAGAGAACGGGCAATTTTAGTTGATTTGATGGATGATTGGCTAAAAGCATTAGTGAGGTCGTGGACGAAATGAATGCAATCACTAAGACCTCAAAAAAAGAACGGATCTTATTCAATAATCCCAAAGCAACACGACTTTACAGGGAAGCAATAACAGAGCTTATTGCGTTTAAACCTTGGGAAGTTAACGCCACTGAGAATATGCTTACGATCTGCAACACCTACCGCTATGTCGTGAATAAACGTTGTTGTTTAGGGTACGAGTTTTGGTGTTACGACCGAAGCGAAAAAGAATGGGTACGTGTTAAGCCCTCAAGCGGTCGCCACAACTATGGGAAAAACTGGTGCAAAACAAATGACAAAAACAATGGTCTACAAGGCAGTAAAACGAGCAGATTTTGAGTATTCAAACGCAGCGCGTGGATACGTGTATCGGGGAGAGAAAATATCTGATGCTGAAGCGGAAAAACTAAAGCATAAATGGGCTAAAAAAGACCTGATGGACAATGCAAAAAAAGATGGATCGTTCACACCAGAATCATTAGAAATGTTCAAAACCTTGGTGAATCATGTATCACCACGGGAGTTGACCGCCAAACAGCAAGCTTTGACATACCATAGCCTTAAACGCTACACAGATTGCGTATTTAACCTTTATGAAGTCACCGCTAAACAAACACCTCCAGCAAAACTAAAACGACCGTACAGCATGCCTAGACTGGATGGTACGGATAACCCTTGGAACCAAGGCAAACGAGAAAACGATGTCTATATATACAAGGGGATTGAGTACAAAGGCATTGAAGCGGAAACAGCAATGCATAAAGTGGTGATTGCATCAGAATTAACGGCAATTGCCGGATTGGATAATCAGTTAGCGAATCTGGCCAACGAAACAGGTGTAGCGTTGTTTTCAGAATTTATTGAAGTTGCACACCAGAACAATGATTTAAAGGATTTAACATATGTAGTTTTTGATTATGTAAAACATCTAATTGTGACGATTGATCGCTATTTTGATTTAAAACTGAAATCTAACGTGTCGGTCAGTATTTCAGTGAACCGAGTAGCTGGCTATTCAAGGTATAGCATAGTTCAACGGAAATAGACGCACGAACGCAACCAGTGACATTACATGTGTCGTCAATGACAGCTTATGTGTCTCGAACGTGCACGTAATTTTGGATTGATTGGTTTGAATGCAGAAAATGTAAATTATGCAAAGTAACACCATGAATATAGCTGATGATTGTACGGTAGTACGTAGACCGTATCAAAGAATGACGACAGCTAACATGCTTAAGATTTGTTATAATAAACAAATTGTTAGTATCTAAACGACACATGAGCTGTCATTTTTTGGAAATTGCGACTACCCTATTCATTTTAATTCGAACTTTAACTTATGTTCACCTGAAGTCTAGTTAATAAAACTTTTAATAATTTTATTTATTATTTTCAATAACTTATATAAATAAAAAAATAATTATAAATTTTTGGTTCATGAACCTAATGAATTTATTGATACTTTTATAAAATAGAGTTAATTTGTCCGAGAGATATGGGTAGATATCTATTTTTGGTCTTTTTAGTGATTAGAGATATGACCATTGTCATCAAATTTTAAGGAATTCCTTAAGTTTTTTTCTTATAATTCAATAAAATAATTTTGAATACTCAAAAATTAAATGTAATATAAGTCACATTATGAACCGTTAAGTGAAATACGTTTTGCTTAAACGAATGATTGAGTTAGATCATCTAAATGATGATCGTGCTAGAAGACTCAGGTTTTACACCAAAATATTTGGCAGACTTTATTTTAAATACAATCCTAAACTGAATATAAAAAACCTTCGGAGGGCTTATTTGGCCAAACTAACCATCAACCTGAAAAAACTAAATTCTTACGCTAAGTATTTTTTCTAAAAGACACCGTACATATAGCATTACTTTATGTTAATAAAAATTTAGCATCATTTTTGACGCTTATTTGTTGTATGTGCAAAAGCAAGACATTTTAAATAAAGAATCTTTTAATATGAAAGTTACATATCCAGAGACAGGTATATACGAGCACGAACTCAAAGCAATTGATAAGATTAAAAAGGTCTTTGATCGTGGCGAAAAAACTAAAAACTGGCGAGCATATGCTGGTTTTGAATTTATGCATAAAAATGGAAAAAAAGCAGTAGCGAAAGGTAGTTCTGAGAAATTTGAATATGATCTCCTAATTATTACTCATGCAAACATTTTGGTCATTGAATTCAAGGACTGGAACGGTAAGGAAATTACAAAAGTTGCAGGAAAATGGTACGTAGGTAATAAAGAGCAAGATTCATGCCCTGTAGCTAAAAATGTAAAAAAAATGCAAATTATAGTTAATAAACTAAAGGATAAAGTTTCAGAAAAGAAAGCTAAGGGCATTACATTTCATTACCAAAGTGTTTCTCACTTTGTTGTCATGTGTGGTAAAGCAGATTATTCGCGCCTGCCTCCAGAAGATTTAGAGCACATTCTTTCGATAGATGAGTTTATACAATTAGCTCAACAGAAGAATTTTAATAATATGTTCCGCAAGCATCTGGAACGTGATGGTCGCATATATGATATTAAAAAAGAATATCACGCCATTATTGATGAAATTTTTGCGCCTGACCAAATTCAACCACGCTCTTTGATTATTAATAATCATGAACGAGGTGACTTGATCTTACCGCATCCTAAAAAGATTTATAGCGAGTATAAAGCGCATTCATTGACCATCGTTGGTGAAAAATCTTTAATGCGTTGTTGGGATTTTAATGAATTCAAGTTGAGTAACTCAAGAATGAGTCAGCCTCAACATCGATTCAACTTGATCTGCAATGAGCGCCGGGTTTTCCAAAAAATTAAAACAGAAAAGCCTGATCTTTATCAAAGTTGTTTGCACCCGATTACAAACCCAAGTCTTGATGACATGACATCAAAATATAATGAGTTGTATGAGTTGCCTGAGAACAGCTATCGAGTCAACGAATTCATCGGCGCTTATGCTGAGAAAATGTCTGAATCTGAGAAATTGGATTTATTCCAGATTTTGCTTGGTAAATTTAATCACCTACATCAAATGGGAATTACTCATGGTGATGTGGGTGATCATAGTGTGTGGATCTCTTATAAAAAGGAGATATTGCTATCCAATTTTTCGGCAGCAAATGATCAAACACAGCCCTCGAAAATTGACCCTGAACTGGCTAACGAACTCCCATTTTTGAATACAACAGCTCATCTTCCGAATCTTGCGCTGACAGCTGCACAAAAGGATGTGTATTGGTTAGGGCAGTTAATCCTTCATATTTGGAAGAATGCTCGACTGAGCCCACGTTCATTGAAAAAATTTAGTCTTGAGGAGCGAGATCAGAACCACTGGTTAGAGCGTATTTTAACACGAGCTTTGACAGGGAAATATGATAATGCATGTGCAGTATTCCAAGATTTCTTAGCTCAAAAACCTGCTGAACAAGTTAGTTATGAACTTGATGCAGATGTACTGAATCCATATTTAAATCAGACAAATACCTATATCAGTTACCCGATATTTGGCGCGCCTATTGATGCTAACCAAAATTTTACACTCTATGCATCAGGCAACATGTTAGTCAAAACATGGATGGGTAAAGTTGCATCTGCAATGACAACTTATCAAAAGAGTTGTTTTAAGCGATTCTTTGAAGAACTTAAAATGACGCAGGCTCTCAATTTGCCATACCTTCCTAAGATTATTGATTTTGGTTTATCAACTAGCACAGCATGTGTGTATCTAGTAACTGAAATGGTAAAGGGTGAAGCTTGGTCAACGGTTATTGAGGGCTTAACTGAGGATGAAAAAAATGAACTTTCACTTCAGTTATTGCATTCTCTGAAAAAATTTCATGAGCATGGCTTTCAACATGGAAACTTGGATGATGAAAAGATTCTAGTAGATAAAACAAACTTGAAAGTTAGTTTTAATGATTGCTTCCATCCTGAAGTACCACAACCTGATTCTTCTAATGCTTATTTCCCATCTGATATTGAAGATCCAACAGTCATTCAGTGTGACAACTTTACTGCATTGAAATTAATCGCAGATCTATACGATATAGACTTGGCTGTGGATGATGTGGCTTCAATGGATCCTACTTTATCCTGGCTAAATACAGCCTTGAGCATAGAAGGAATGGAAGATCCAAGTGTACGCTATATTGATAATTCTCGCTTTATAGAGGCATTTGAATGTAAGGGTGCTATTGTAAAAGAAGCTCCTCAGATTAGTATTTATACAAGTAAGGTTGAGACGCCCTTTACGATTTATCCCGAAAACGGCAAAGTTTATATCCAACTTGAGGCAGCAAGTGAGGGGGATTTTCGATTTACACTTAGCGGAATCAATGGCATGTTAAAAGGGTTTTATAAGCCCCATGAAAATCAATTAAGTTTCCTTGATTTTGTCAAAAAACAAGACCTGTGGTGGAAGGCTAGTAGGGATGCAGATCTGACTATTGATGTTAGCATTGAAGTCCACCCGATATCTGGGATGAGTAAGCGTGACAACATTGTAGAGTTAAATGACTTCTTAGCAAAAGATCAAAACTTTAAGGATGCTATTGAACAGTTTAAGCAAGCACAGCTCAAAAGGACTCAAGAGAAAGAGGAAACATTACGGGCTCTGCGTGAACAAAAAGCATTACAAGAAGAGATAGGCGATGTTATAGCTACTGATGAGCTTATGGCACAGCCAATGAGTCATCTGCCTACACATAGCCACTTAATTGATATTGAAACGAAAGAGTTGTGGAAAAAAGTCATGGCGACTGAGCGTCATGCACATCCTACAATCACTCTGTCTGAGCCGTTAAAGATAGTTTCGAGCAAACATTTTAAAGATTCAAAGAGTGCTATTGCATACTATGACTCTGCAGAAGATGTTTCAGCTAAATTTTCAAAGACCGATAAAGTCGATGTAATGTGCACTAAAGAAACTGGGGCGGGAGGTGATTACACTTTCTGCATAGGTACGGTGAATATTGCGCAATCAAAAGTCGGAGAATTGTGGATCGATTTTTGTAAAAAAACAAATGAAGTTCCTGAAGAAGCAACACTGTTTCTACAAAGCAAGGCAGATAAGTCATCTAATCGGAAACGTGCAGATGCTCTGACAAATATTCTGAGTAATAAGGCTGTCATTGAAAATCTCGTAGATTACTTTGAACCATCATTAGTGATTGAAGCAAAAGATTATGAGATTGAAGTGCCTGATGAAGATCTAGATCACTATAACAAATACAAAAATGGGGAATTGGTTAAAGCCCTCAATCCATTACAACGTAAAGCGTTCCGTAATGTGCTTAAGTATGGACCTGTATCACTATTAAAGGGACCACCAGGAACCGGCAAAACTGAATTTATCTCTATACTGGCTCACTATCTCTATGATAAACAAAATGTATCTAACATCTTAATTGTTAGTCAGTCGCACGAAGCTGTAAATACAAGTGTTGAGCGTATACGTCAGCTATGCACAGAGTATGACACACCATTAAGTATTGCTCGAATAAGCAATAAAGAGAGTGCTGTGTCTCCTGAATTAAAAGATGTCTATACAGGCTCAATTATTACGAGCCAGATAGAGCTGTTTAAGTCTAATATTAAAGAAAGAGTGCTTGAGCTTGCAAAAGATTTATCACTTGAAGCTGAATACTTGAGCGATCTTTATGAAATCAGAGTCACTATTTTAAATAGTCTTAAATCTGCGTATCAGTCAATCGACCAAGATGATCTTGATCAAAAGTTTAGTTTCTCATTAGAAGAGTATACCCAGGCTTTCAAATCAGCAATGCATAAGCTGAAGAGCATGTTTGACGGAAATCAAGACTTTTGGGATCAACTGGAAGACTGTATCAATGATAAAGAGATAACAGTATTAAACCAGTTAAATAAGATCGACATGATTACGTTCGCAGCACTTAATCAATACTACGGGGTATCTAATGAGGAAGGACTTAAAGCGAAAGCCTTGATCAATATTGCCCTAGATTATGAACCATTAATTGAAAGCCAAAATGCTAATTATGAAAGTTTTCTGGTCAAAACAAGGCAATTAGTCTGTGGCACATGCGTTGGTGTTGGCCAACAAAGTATTGGAATCGCCAATCACGTATTTGATTGGGTGATTATTGATGAAGCAGCACGTTCAATCGCTTCAGAATTGGCAATTGCAATGCAGTCAGGTGCACGTATTTTATTAGTTGGGGATCAAGACCAACTTCCTCCACTATATTCGAGCGATCATATAAAGGCTTTAGCTAAGCAACTTAAGATATCAGATGATGATTTGGAAGATAAATTACAAAGCGACTTTGGCCGTATCTTTAATTCACATTATGGACTAAAGGCTAGTTCAGAACTCTTGTCACAGTACCGAATGAGTCCGAGCATCGGCGAATTAGTTTCAGACTGTTTTTATGAAGGAAAACTTGAAACTGAAGTTGTCGATTCTCGTGGTGAACCGTACC
>NZ_BBTF01000077.1:0-12194 GCF_000876115.1 Acinetobacter sp. NBRC 110496 | reverse complement strand
AACCATGTCACCTTTTCGTCTTTTCTCTAATCTGTTCAATCTTTTATAAAAATCAATTTCAGACATTGTGAAACTCAAAAAATAGTAGTTATGGTTAAAATAATTATACCTTAATAATTATTTTAAGGTTTTAATAAATAAGGTTTTATTGTCATAAATGCTCAAATTTAAGATGAGAAGTAAGATAATTTTTAAGTATAAAGTTTGAGAATGTTTGTAGTCTTTTGTAGTGCATCCAATAATCAAATAAATAATTGTGAAACCATGAAAACACATATCACATTTATATTTATATAAAAATATTATTTGTGATTGGAGGTGATTTTTTTAATTCTATTGATTATTGTGACTCACTACGGAGTTAATTGTATTTAAGTATTTGTTTTTAATTGTTTTATTTTTTAATTATTTTTATTTGATTAGGTGTTGACCTTACCATAATTGGAAAGAATAGAGTTACTACATCAAGGGTAATGATGTACCTGATAGGAAAGAATAACTTCCGAGCTTATTACCCATTATTTTTTCATAATTGTAGTAAGAGGATAACTCCATGAAACGCTTTGTTCCAATGTTAATGATCGGTGCGATTGTATTTAGTGCGGGGTGTTCCTCTTCTGACGCTCCAAAGGATAATTCAATGAGTGAGAATAAACATGAAAGCCATTCAATGCACCATGATATGAATGGTTCAGCTAAAACAGATAATCCATCTACAAATGCCTATATGGAAGTAAATACTCGTATGCACAGCGGAATGGGTATTGATTTCACGGGAAATGCAGATACTGACTTTATGTTGGGTATGATTCCTCACCATCAGGGTGCGGTTGATATGGCAAAAGTAGTTCTTCAATACGGCTCTGATCCAAAAGTGCGTCAGCTTGCTGAAGATGTTATCTCTGCCCAGGAGTCAGAAATCAAGATGATGAATGAATGGTTGGCAAAAAATAAAAATCATTCTGACAGCAAAAATGAAGATAGCCCATCAACTCAAGCATACATTAAGGTCAATGATGAAATGCACGCAGATATGATGGTTCCATTTACAGGAAATGCTGATGTTGATTTCATGAGAGGCATGATTCCCCATCATCAAGGTGCAATTGATATGGCTAAAGTAGTTCTTCAATACGGTTCTGATCCAGAAGTGCGTCAGCTTGCTGAAGATGTTATCTCTGCCCAGGAATCAGAAATCAAGATGATGAATGAATGGTTAAGTAAACATAAGTAGATACTTCTCTATTCGATGTTCTTTTAAATGAGGGGCTTTTTAAAGCCCCTTGTTTTATCTATAAATTTGATGAATTGAGGATTATGTTATATGCCAAAAATTATAGTTCTTCCGCATGAAAAGATTTGTCCACAGGGTGCGGAACTTGAAATTGAAAGTGGAAGTAATTTATGTCGAAGTTTATTGGATCATGGCATTCCCATAGAACATGCCTGCGATTTATCAGGTGCATGTACAACATGTCATGTTGTCGTGAAAAAAGGGTTTGATAGTCTGGAAGAAATGGATGATGTAGAGGCTGACTTACTGGATCGTGCTTGGGGGCTTACGGCTGAATCAAGACTATCTTGTCAGGTTAAAGTCCAAGATGAAAACTTGGAAGTAGAAATCCCCAAATACACGGTAAACTATATTTCAGATCATCATGAATAAGTGTTTCTAGTTTGTTTTTAAGACATTTACTTTTGAAACTTGATTAAGTATTCTTGGTACAGATAAAAGGTGAATCTGGTCAGTATGTCAAATAATAAGTTCATAAAACTTATTCTTGTATTTGTCCTGTTTTTGTTTTCAATAACAACTACGGGTGTTTATACATGGGCGCCTGTAATTGCTAAAAATTTAGACCATCACCATGATCTAAATATTTCTATTGTGTCTGGAGATATAAGTCACTGGACTCTAGTTCATCATGATAATCAAATTTCTCAGGAAGATACAAAAAATCATAATTGGAAAAGTTATGATCAATCTGCTTTACAACATTCAGTTAAGCCTATTACGATTCAAGAACATTTTGCTCTTGATCCTGTATTCTTCTTGAGCTTTGCCCTACCTCTTATACTACTTTTTCTTAGTTTTTTTGAAATACCTATTAGGTCTTTTGGATTTAGGAAAAGGCAATCTTTTATTAGTAACTCTTATACTTATACAAAAGCTTTAATCGTTTTACGTAATTGATTTTTCTATACAAAAAATAATTTTTCATTTTTTTTGTATAGGTAAAGTCATGTCTAAAATTTATCAGATATTTCTTACCTGTGGTTTGGTAGTCATGGCAGCACCTGCTTTTGCAGAGCAAGATTATGCCCGACTACAACAACAGGTATTAGCAAATGATGTAATTCTCAAGAGTTTGCAACAATCTCAGTCTGCGTATGATATCAATCAACAATATGCTGGGCGATTGAACAATCCAACTTTTAATATGGAGCTGGATAATTTAGGAAATTCCAAGCTTAAAGAACTTGATGGCCCTACTACCATGATTGGGCTTTCTCAAGATATTCCCTTAAATAATAAGTTACAGTTACGTAAACAACTGGCAGGATTTCAGGGCAACAATAATCAGTTTGAGATTGTAAAACGTCAGGCAGAACTTAAATCAGAATTAAGGACTTGTCTGTCAAACTGGTATGTTGCAACCCAGCGTGCTGAAATTTTTTCAACTGAAAGTAGTTTGTATAAGCGACAAGTCAATGTACTCACTGAAAAGTTAAAATTCGGTCGAGTGATTCCCTCTGATGTCCAGTTAAGTTCGGCATTGTCAGCAGAATCAGCTTTACGTCATCAAAATGAGTTAAAGAGGATTCAATATCAGAGAAACCTCTGCTCTAAGTATCTTCCTGATTTGCCAAATCAAGCCATTGAAGTGCCTCTAGATATTAACTTTTCCAATCGTGTCAGTTTATTGGAACAGGAAAGTGTCTTAAAAACACAGTTGGCAAAAACACAACTTGAATTGGCAAAAAGAGAGGCCGTACCTGATATTACATTGGGTGTTGGTGTCCGAAATTATCAGGAAACCAGTGACAAGGTATTTTTAGTTTCCACCTCAATTCCCCTCGCTGTCTTCAATCGTAATAAAGGCAATATTGCCATTGCTCAAGCTACCCAAGCCAATGCAGAAACCCAATCTGTCTGGGCAAATCGTAACGCTAAAATTGAATTGGAAAATAAATCGGTTGAGATTTCAAACCTGATTGATGCAATCAAGCAATATGACAGCACGGTATTACCCGCAGCCAATGAAAGTTTACGTATTGCTGAACTGGGCTATCAGGCAGGCAAGACTTCCCTATTGGAATTTAATAGTAATAAGCAAATTTGGTTGGATAAACAGTTAGCCCGTTATGACCTGTGGTTGGCTTTGCAAAATCAAATTGCAGAGATTGAGAAAAACTACGTCACCAATTTAGAACAGGAATAGGGGGAACACAAACATGAATAAAACCACCAATACTTTAATTGCAACAGGTGTTGTTGCATTACTGATTATCCTGTGTGCGATTGCTTGGTATAAGACAGGTAATAAACCAAAGGCGAATTCAGGTGAAACGGTAGAGGAAAGCGTTGCAGTTGCAGGTGATGAAAAAGGCCAACATGGTGGACGTTTATATCGAGATGGCGATTTCTCTACGGAAGTTAAGATTTTTGAGGAAGGTGTTGAACCTCATTTACGTGTATATGGCTATTTCAAGGATAAGCCCTTAAAGCCTCAAGAACTGACTGCAAATATTTTCATCAAGCGTCTTGATGCGGAACAAAATATTAGCTTTGTACCTGAAAGTGACTATCTGATTGGAAATGAAGTGATTTATGAACCACATTCATTTTTGATGATGATCAATGTGGAATATCAAGGTAAAAAGCATACATGGAGGTGGGACACCAAAGAGGGTCGTACCAATATTCCTGATGCCAGTCTAAAAAGTAGTGGACTCGAAGTATTAACTGTTCAGCCTATGATGTTTGAAAATAGCTTACAGCTTAAAGGTGAACTTAAATTTCCAGACAATTTTGAGAGTTTTATTACCCCTAAAGCAAGTGGCACACTGGTTAAAACCTATCGTACGATTGGTGATAAGGTCAGTAAGGGTGACTTATTGGCAACCGTACAAAGTCAGGATGTGATTCGTCTAAATGCTGAACGTACTATCGCTCAGGATACCTTGCAGTTTACACGTAAAAAAATGGAGCAAGAACGGGCTTTATGGCAGAAACGTGTTTCCCCTGAAATTGACTATATTAATGCCGAACGTGAATTTGATAATGCCCATGTTCGTGTCAATGAGTTAAGTAACATCATTAACTCTTATGGTGGTTCTGGCAATGGAATGATTGAAGTACGTGCCGCGATGTCAGGCACAGTGCTGGAAATTCTAAGTGCCATTGGCACAAATGTTAACCCATCTACTCCGATGTTTAAAATTGCCAACACTTCACAACTTTTAGCAGTAGTGAATATTCCTGCTGATAAATTGAATGTGGTGAAAACAAGTAATAAAGTCACCATCCAATCACAGACAACAGCTTCGGAAGAAGCATTGGGGCGCATCAAATATATCAGTGATGTGATTGACCCTAAAACTCGTACTGCTCAAGCCTTTGTTGAAATTCCGAATCAGTTTAACTGGCGTTCAGGTCAGTTGATTTCAGCACAAATCTTTGAAAGTCAATCCATGAAACCGATGGTGGTGCGTGAAGATGCACTACAAACCTATCGTGACTGGGACGTGGTTTTTCTTCGTGTTGGTGATGACTTTGAAGTTCGTCCACTTGAGTTGGGTGAGAAATTCAATGGATTTGTTGAGGTCAAATCGGGTTTAAAAGTTGGACAAAAATATGCAGCAGGTAATTCTTATCTCATAAAAGCAGAGCTGGGTAAATCTGGCGCTTCTCATGACCATTAAAAGCAGGAGTAGCGAACATGTTTGACCAGATTGTAAAACTGTCAATCAAGAACCGTTGGTTCGTATTGATTGTATTTTTGTTTATTGGGGCATTTGGTGTCTATAACTATTTCAAACTGCCGATTGATGCAGTCCCTGATATTACAAATGTTCAGGTACAAATTAACAGCGAGGCTCAGGGACTCTCACCACTGGAAATGGAAACTCAGGTGACCTTTCCAATTGAAACAGCCCTAGCAGGTATCCCCAATCTTAACTATACCCGTTCGGTGTCAAGATATGGACTATCACAAGTCACTGTTATCTTTAAAGAAGGTACAGATATTTATTTTGCCCGCCAATTGGTGAATGAAAGGCTTCAGGGTATTGTACCAAGTCTGCCAAGTAGTATTTCCACTTCAATGGGACCTGTGTCTACAGGACTTGGCGAAATCTTTATGTATACCGTTGAGAATACACCCAATAATCCAAATCCAATGTCAGCTACGGATTTAAGGACATTGCAGGATTGGGTGATTAAGCCACAACTGCGAAATGTTGAGGGTGTCAATGAAATCAATACCATTGGTGGCTATGTAAAACAATTTGTGGTACGTCCTAATTATCCTTATTTGCGGAGTATCGGCTTAGACCAACAGGTAATTGTTGAAGCTATTTCAAAAAATAGCATGAACAAAGGTTCTGGTTATATTGAAAAAAATGGTGAGCAATATCTACTGCGTTCAGATTCACAAATCACATCAATTGAGCAAATCAAGAGTATTCCAATTACGACAAGTAATGGCTATATCCTGCGTTTAAATGATGTTGCAGAAGTATCTATCGGAAGTGAATTGCGTACAGGTGCAGCGACCAAGAATGGTCAGGAAATTGTATTGGGTACAGCATTCATGCTCATTGGAGAGAACTCTCGTAGTGTCGCCCATGCTGTAGATCAAAAATTACAGGAAGTCCAGAAGTCACTACCAGAAGGTGTGGAAGCGAAAGCTGTTTATAACCGTACTACACTGGTTGATGCAACAATTGAAACCGTTAAAAAGAATCTGTTAGAAGGTGCAATCCTTGTGATTGTGGTTCTATTTATCTTTCTTGGGCATTTCCGTGCCGCACTTATTACAGCAATGGTCATTCCATTATCCATGTTGATGACCATTACAGGCATGGTCAATCAGAAAATCAGTGCCAATCTAATGAGTCTTGGGGCATTGGACTTCGGGATTATCGTTGATGGTGCTGTGGTTATTGTCGAAGCATCTCTGGCAAAACTTGCTTTAAAACAGAAAGAGTTAGGGAGAGTACTAACTCGACAGGAACGATTTGCCACAGTATTTGATGCCACCAAAGAATCTAGAAAAGCCATTCTTTATGGTCAGCTTATCATTATTCTGGTTTATCTACCTGTGATGACGCTGACAGGTGTTGAAGGAAAAATGTTCACGCCAATGGCAGCAACAGTGGTGATGGCATTACTTGCAGCGATGATTCTCTCGATTACTTTTGTCCCTGCCATGATTGCATTAGTTACCACAGGCAAAGTAAAAGATGAAGAGTCCAAAATTGTTCATGGCATTAAAAAGTTTTATCACCCTGTTCTGGACTGGTCACTTAACCATCGACTGATACTGGTTGCTTGTGTAGCAGGTTTCTTTGTATTTACTGCCAGTTTGTCTACTCGTCTTGGTTCAGAGTTTATTCCATCGTTGGATGAGGGTGATGTGGCATTACACGCATTACGTATTCCTGGAACATCACTAAGCCAGGCAATCGAAATGCAATATGCACTTGAACGAGAAATCCAAAAGATACCAGAGGTGAAATCGATTTTTGCCAAAATTGGAACAGCCGAAATTGCAACAGATCCTATGCCACCTAATGTGGCAGATAACTATGTCGTGTTAAAGCTCCGTAGGGAGTGGCCGAATCCTAACAAGGAGAAAGCTGATGTCGTGGCAGAAATCGAACGAGTTTCAAAAGGTGTTTATGGCAATAACTACGAGTTCACCCAACCCATTCAGATGCGTTTTAATGAGTTGATTTCTGGTGTACGTACGGATGTTGCTGTAAAAATTTCAGGTGATGATTTGGAACAACTGTTGGAACTTGGCAATGAAGTCGCAGATATCCTTGAAACTGTTAATGGAACTGCCGATTTAAAAGTTGAACAAATGTCTGGTCTACAAATGGTTTCTATTGAACTTAAGCGGGACATGATTGCCAATTATGGTTTAGATGCTGAAGATGTTCAAAATAAAGTATCTAGTCTGATTACTGGGCAAACCGCAGGCAGAATGTTTGAGGGTGATAGAAAGTTCGATATTGTCGTTAGAATGGAAGAAAGTGCGGTCAGTAATCTGGAAAAACTCTATCAAATTCCAATGCGTTTGCCAGATGGGTCAAGTGTACTGTTGTCCGATTTGATTGAGTTAAAAACCATTCAAGGTCCAAACCAGATTTCTCGTGAAAATGGTAAACGCCGAATAGTCATCACTGCCAATGTACGTGGAACAGATATGGGTAGTTATATTGCTGAAGCTCAAGCCAAAGTAGATTCCCAATTCAAATTACCAGAAGGTTACTGGATGTCTTGGGGCGGTACATTTGAGCAGATGCAGTCTGCTACTAATCGTTTGATGATTATTGTACCTGTAGCACTATTATTAATCTTTACCATGATTTACATGGCATTAGGGAATATTCGTAATAGTTTATTGGTCTTTACTGGTGTGCCATTTGCATTAACTGGTGGTGTCATCGCTTTAGCATTAAGGGATATTCCACTTTCAATCTCTGCTGCTGTGGGCTTTATTGCCCTCTCAGGTGTGGCGGTATTAAATGGATTGGTCTTAGTCACCGCAATTCAACGCTTGCAAGCTCAAGGTCAAAGTTTGGTTGATGCGGTAAAGCATGGTGCTTTAGAAAGATTAAGACCTGTATTAATTACGGCTCTGGTTGCTTCTCTGGGATTTATTCCAATGGCGTTAAATGTCGGCATTGGTTCAGAGGTTCAACGCCCAATCGCAACTGTAGTTATTGGCGGGATTATTTCTTCCACATTACTTACATTGATTATTCTGCCTACCTTGTATGTCTGGTTCAATCAAAGAGCCAAGCGTAAAGCAGAAGTAGAAAATTTCTCTGAGCAACAGGTTTAGGGAAGAAATGAAATGATAGGCATGGTGCAAGATAAAAAGTTTAAAGGAACAATGATGTGGCTTGTCTGCATCCTTAGTCTTGCATTGTGCCTGCATTCTAATACACATGTAACTGAAATCAGTTCATTTCAGAACGCACCTTATGCAGAAACACATCCACATGAAGTGAATCAACCGCATATACATAGCCACCAAGATACTTATCATGAACATTTTGTTGGTTATGATGTTGGTCAAAATATTAGTTTTATTGTACTGATTTTCAATTCTCAAATTATTGACAGAATCAAACACTATACCCTTTTAGTGATGAGTCGCATTTTTAAACCGCCAAAAAATGAATGAATTATCAATTCATCATTTAATTTTTTGGAGTTTAATTTATATGACAAGTTCTTTCTTGCAGTGGGTGAAATCAAGAAGCCGCTTAAAACTGATAGTAGTATTAAGCCTATTCTTGTTTAGCCCAATGTTATTTGCGCATGGTGTTTCGGAAGGTGACAAAGGTTACATTCAGGAAATCTACGGTGTCCATATCATCCCATTTATCTATTTGGGAGCGAAACATATGCTCACGGGATACGACCACCTATTGTTTCTCGTTGGCATTATTTTCTTCCTATATCGAATAAAAGATATAGGCTTATATGTCAGCCTTTTTGCCATTGGTCACTCAATCACCATGCTGATTGGTGTGTACTACAACATCTCAATGAATGCCTACATTATTGATGCAATCATTGGTTTCTCTATTGTTTATAAAGCCTTAGATAATTTGGGTGCTTATCAAAGATGGTTTGGGTATCAACCCAATACCAAAATTGCAACCTTAATTTTTGGTCTGATACATGGTTTTGGTTTAGCCGTCAAAATTCAGGAATATGAAGTCCCTAAAGATGGCCTATTGGCAAATTTAATTTCATTTAATGTCGGT
The DNA here is from genome assembly GCF_000876115.1 of Acinetobacter sp. NBRC 110496. NCBI lineage: Bacteria > Pseudomonadati > Pseudomonadota > Gammaproteobacteria > Moraxellales > Moraxellaceae > Acinetobacter > Acinetobacter sp. NBRC 110496. The sequence continues at coordinate 3,182 of NZ_BBTF01000077.1, read as the reverse complement.
GTTGAACTCGGTCAGCTCATGGCACTGTGCATCATTTTGCTATTTATGACCATGTGGCGAAAAACCCCTTACTTCTTTAAAACAGCTTATCAAAGTAATGTCTTTTTGATGTTTCTTGGTTTTTTATTGGTCGGCTATCAGCTTACTGGCTTTATCACACAATAAGGATTGAATTATGTACAACACTGAAATTCCAAAAAATATTCAACTTCCATCTTCCAAAAAGTTGATTAAATCAACAGTAATTGCAGCCATAAGTGCGGTAGTTGTATTAGTGACATGTGTGATGCCCGCTGAATATGGTATCGACCCAACAGGTATAGGAAAAGCCATTGGTTTGGTTGAGATGGGAGAAATTAAACAGTCTTTAGCCAAAGAAGCTGAACAGGGATTGGGCGAAAACACTGGCGGTTTTGCAGAAGAGTTTGATATTTCTGGACAAGATACTAGTGTTTCAGAGGCAACCCAAGCTCTAGGACAAACAGAAGCAAATACAAAGGTTTCAAATGAAAGTGAACCAGCCAAAATGATACCTGCTGTGACCAAAGAATCTATTTCGATTGACCTCAAGGCTGGTCAGGCAACAGAAGTGAAACTGGCAATGCCTAAAGGTGCAAGTGTTAATTTCGACTGGAAAACATCAGGTGGTGGTTTGAATTTTGATACACATGGAGACCCAGTGAATGCCCCGAAAGATTTTTATCATGGTTATGGCAAAGGTCGAAATGAAACTCAGCAATCAGGGACTTTAACGGCTGCATTTGACGGTAAACATGGTTGGTTCTGGCGAAACCGTAACAAAGAATCTGTCACAGTAACTTTAACAGTTGAAGGACAGTTTAGTGAAATAAAACGGATTTTTTAATCTATTTAAGGACATTTAAGGGCAATGCTCTTAAGTGTCCTATGGATAAAGCAGGTGAACTAGGAGAGCCGATAAAATGTTTACAGTATTAAAAAACACAACATATAGACATCTATTTCTTGCACAAGTGATTGCATTAATTGGTACTGGCTTAATTACGATTGCATTGGCTTTACTTGCGTATGATATGGCTGGCGAAAAAGCGGCACAGGTTCTCGGTATTGCACTGGCAATTAAAATGATTGCTTATATTGCCGTCGCACCTGTTGCCTCAGCTTTTGCAGAACGTTTACCCCGAAAAAAGGTTTTGGTTGGATTAGATATTATTCGGGCATTAACAGCACTTTGCTTACCATTTGTAACCCAAATCTGGCAGATTTACCTGTTAATTTTTATTTTACAATCCGCATCAGCAGCATTTACCCCTACATTTCAGGCAACGATTCCAGATGTATTGCCTGATGAAAAAGATTATACCAACGCCTTATCATTGTCCCGTCTAGCTTATGATTTAGAAAATATAATTAGCCCGATGTTAGCAGGGCTGTTATTGACAGTTATTAGTTATAACAATTTATTCTTAGGTACAGTCATTGGCTTCATTGGTTCAGCATTATTTGTTGTCAGTGCAAAACTACCTGTAGCAAAAATTCCTGAATTTAAAGGTATATATAGTCGAATCAAACAGGGGGCAAAAATATATTTTAATACTCCACGATTGAAAGCCTTACTTGCATTAAATCTAGCCATTGCTTCGGCAAGTGCTGTAGTTATTGTCAATACAGTGGTACTGGTTCAATCAACCTTTAAACTGACAGAACATGCAACAACTTGGGCGTTTGGTCTATTTGGTCTTGGTTCTATGCTTTCAGCATTTATATTGCCTAAAGTTCTTGATAAATTTAATGATAGAACCGTGATGTTAACAGGTACAACCATACTGACCATTGGCTTGTTCTCTGGCTATTTTATTCATTCCTATGCTTGGTTATTGGCATTGTGGTTTATTTTAGGTGTGGGCTATTCAGTGGCTCAAACACCAACAGGGCGATTAATTCGTAAATCAGCATCCAGTGAAAATAGAACAGCTTTATTTGCAGCACAATTTGCGTTTTCTCATGCGTGCTGGTTGATTACTTATCCATTAGTTGGGTGGTTGAGTACCAATGTGGGAACATTACAGACTTTTATACCTATGGCAGTAATTGCCGTTATTTCACTCATACTTGCGATGCGTGTATGGTCAGCTCAGGACGAAATGTATTTGGCTCATAATCATGATGATTTACCACCAGAACATGAGCATTTGCAACAACATCTGGTCAATGGAATCCATATTCATGAATATGTAATTGATGATTACCACCAGAAATGGCCAAAATAACTACTTTTTACTTAATTAAATTTTAGTAAGACTTGACCTTACAATTATGGCAAGGTTTATATTAAATAAATCTTGAATAATAGTGGAGATAAATATGGAATTTCATGTTGAAGGTATGACCTGTGGCGGTTGTGCCCGTGGTGTCACCAGAGCAATTCAAGCAGTTGATGCTAATGCAAAGGTAATTACTGATCCTCCAAATCGCAGTGTGAAAGTTGAAACAACTGCAACTCAGCAACAAGTGGTTGAGGCTTTAACAGAGGCTGGTTTTCCTCCTCGCTAAGAGTGAACAAAATAATAAAGCGACTCAAAGTAGTCGCTTTTTATTTCCAATAAAAAGCTAAAACTTAAGTATTTTTGGGAAGTTGAATTAACACCACCCCTCCAAGAATCAAAACTAATGCCAATAATTCAATTACTCCTATACTTTCTCCAATCATAGCGCCAATGATAACAGCCACAATTGGGGCAATATATGTAGCCCCAGCAGCTTTTACTGGTCCAAGCTTTTGAATGATGTAGTAATAAATGAAGAAAGCACCTCCCGTTCCCAACATCCCTAGGCCAATAATCACCCCCCATAGTGTATGGATGTCCGATGTAATCGCAGTAATATGGTCAAAGTCTGTTAGAAGCAACAATGTAAGTGTTGCGATGCCTGACTGCCATGTTGCTAATGCCACTGGAGGTAAGTTTAAGGGAGAAAGAAAATATCGGGCATAAACAAAAGAACATCCAACACTGAGTGTTCCAACAATCATCCATACGATACCCATCAAAGGGATCTCCTGTGTGCTTTCCCATGGTCTGGCACTTAAGATGATGCCTAGGAATCCTAGTATAATTCCAAGGGTCATCCGCTTTGTAGGTTGTTCCTCACGAAGAAATATGATGGAAGCCAAGAACGTAAAAATGGGAATAGTGAACCGTACC
>NZ_BBTF01000078.1:0-11938 GCF_000876115.1 Acinetobacter sp. NBRC 110496 | reverse complement strand
AAATTACCAGAAATAAATGGATGGGATGTTCTTAAAAAAATTCGACAAACTAATGATACCCCAGTCATCATGTTAACCGCACTTGATCAAGATATTGATAAAGTTATGGCACTCCGAATGGGCGCTGATGATTTTGTGGTAAAACCTTTTAATCCTAATGAAGTCGTAGCAAGAGTATATGCTGTATTAAGACGCAGCCAACAAAACCAGCAAGCAAAAAATAAGAATTTGCATTATAAAAATATTGAAATTCAAACGGATACTCATAGTGTATTTATTAATTTAAGTTCATCATCACCAAAGCTGAACTTAACTTTAACAGAGTATAAAATTTTAATGCTCATGATAGCACAACCACATAAGGTGTTTACTAGAGGAGAGTTGATGAGTTATTGCATGCCAGATGGTAATGCTTTAGAAAGAACTGTTGATAGTCATGTGAGTAAATTAAGAAAAAAACTTGAAGAACATGGCTTAAATCATATGCTTATTAATGTACGAGGCGTAGGCTATCGTTTGGATAATTTAAATGAAAAGTAAAAGTAAAATTAAAATTAAAATTAGTAACCAGCTAATTATTACATTCAGTATTTTGAATTTTAGTATTACTTTTTTTACTTTAACTTTTGGTTATTTAATTTATGCCATTGCCATTGAAGCGAAATTAGTTACATGGGAAAAACTTGGGCAGAACTGGCCTTATCTTCATTTATTAGACTTAGTTTGGTTACTAATAGTATTAATTATAGGATTTTTCTTATCTATTTTTTTAGGAATACGGCTTTCTCAACGATTTGTTAGACCAATTGAATCTATAGCCGTAGCAACTCAAAAAATTAGTCAAGGGGATTTAACAGCAAGAGTTGAAAACAATAAATATGTAAATGCTGAAATTTCAGAGCTTATAGATAATTTTAATGATATGGCCCATAAACTTGAAGTTTCAATAAAAAATGCTCATGTGTGGAATGCAGCGATAGCACATGAATTACGTACTCCAGTTACAATTCTTCAAGGCCGACTACAGGGTATTGTCGATAATGTATTTGAGCCTAGTCCCGCTCTAATGAAAAGTCTACTAAACCAGACTGAAGGGTTATCGTATTTGGTTGAGGATCTGAGAGTATTAAGTTTAATTGAGAATCAACAGCTTAAGTTAAATATAGAGCCAACCAATTTCCAAAAAAGCGTATCAAAAATTATTTTAATGTTTAGTGAGAAATTAGAGGAAGCTAAAATTACTATTCACTCTGAAGTATCAGATGACATAGTGTATTGTGATAGTCGCCGAATGGAACAGGTATTAATTGCTTTAGTAGATAATGCTATACGCTATGCCAATCCAGGCTTACTAAGTATTACATCATTTGTTCAACGACATATATGGACATTAATGATACAAGATGACGGGCCAGGTATTTCTATGGAATATCAAGAAGAACTATTTAAACCTTTTTTCAGGTTAGAAGACTCAAGAAATAAAGCATTTGGCGGAACTGGTTTAGGGCTAGCTGTTGTTAATGCAATTATTAATGCTCATCATGGAACCATTCAGTATGAAAATAGGAATTCTAAAAGTGTATTTACTATTAGGATAAACTTCGAATAATAAAAGGCGGATTCAAGCGGCAAGTGCAACAGTATAAAAACCAGCCATAACTTCACTCGGTGTATACCAACCTAGTGTTTTTCTAGGACGATGGTTGAGTGCAAATTCTATCTGCTCTATTTGTTCGTTTGACACGTCATCAAACGATGATGATTTTGGCAGATATTGACGGATTAAACCATTCGTATTTTCATTCCTTGCTCGTTGAATAGACTTGTAAGGATCAGCAAAATACGTCTCTATGCCAACATCAGTAATTCTTTTGTGTTCGGAAAATTCTTTGCCATTATCAAATGTTACACTATAAGCATGGCTCATTTGTAAACGATCTAATGCACAAGTAATCGTTTGAGAGGATGCTCTCGTTGGCCCTAAATGAACAATATGTACATACAGGCTCTTTCGATCAACGAGAGTCAATAAAGCACCTTTATGATGTTTACCAATCACCGTGTCACCTTCGAAATCTCCTAAACGTTGTCGTTGATCAATGACCTGGTCTCGGCAGTGAATACTTGTTTTATCAATGATTTGACCCCTACGATCCGTGTTTTTGTAACCGCGTTTTCGATATTTCTTCTGATGCCTTAAGTGTAGATGAAGTTTACCGCCTTTTGATTTATCTTGATAAATGTACTGGTAAATCCACTCATGTGAAGGTACATCCAGCCAACCGCGTTGTGTTAAAGCACCTGAAATTTGTTCTGGTGACCAGTCCAAACCAATCAAATAATCAATATAAGCGAAGGCAAATGCTGTCATTGATGATGAAGGACGATACCGTCTTTGACTTGCAAATTTAGCTGCCTGTTGAGCTCTATATCCACGTTGTCCAGTATTTCTTTTTAATTCACGGTAGATGGTTGATCGTGAACGTCCTAACTCCCGAGCAAGGGAGGCGATTGAACTTTTACTTTTCAAAGTAGCATAAATTTCGTATCTTTCATCTTGAGAGAGTTGGGTGTATTTCTTCATTGTGTGCTTTCCAATTGCGAGTTGAAAAAGTCTAATGATTCTATGAATACACCTAACTTTTTCAACTGACTACAAATGTGTTGCACTTGGGATTTGAATCTGCGTGGTTCAAATCGGAACATTCCGCAAACAAGCAGTCTATCAAAAGACTATACCTGAATGATAGCGAGCCAAATCGCATACAATATCTATCATTAGACTTAATGCAATAATTAAATGATAGTATTATCATTAATCTAATAGAATTAAGATTAAATGATAGAAATGAATACACGTATTTATCTACGAGCTTCAACTAAAGATCAAGATGCAGAAAGGGCTTTGCAGATTCTTCAGGATCTAAACCAAAACTTGAATTTGGGTGAAACCATTGTGTACGTGGAAAACTATAGTGGTACGAAGTTAGACCGACCTGAATTGAATAAGCTACTGTCAGAAGCAAATCAAGGTGACACATTGTTAGTTGAAAGTATTGACCGCTTATCACGCCTAACCCAACGAGATTTTCAAGAGCTGAAGCGCAGGATCCAGGAGAAGGGACTTCGTTTAGTCGTAGCAGATCTTCCTACTACCTACCAAATGATTCAAACCAGTGACAGCATTACTCATTCAATCTTGGAACTCATCAACAATATGTTGATTGATCTTCTGGCAACAATGGCCCGCCTAGACAATGAGAAACGTATAGAACGTATTAAGCAGGGCCTGGCACGTTCGGGTTACAAACCAACAGGCAAGAAGGCAAATGAGGCTAAACATAAACGAATAAAAGAATTGCTAGTAGTTGGCAATATGACTAAGGAAGAAATTGCCAAAGCAGTGAATTGTGGAGTTGCAACTGTCTATCGAGTTGCTAAAGTTATCTAAAAGAGGCTTATCTCAACGCGCCCCCAATGGGGCACCGCTGCATTCAGGTTACTTCACATAAGAAATTTTATGTTAAATGATTGTTAGAAATGCCCCTTGATCGAGGCATTTTCTATAAAGAATACTAAAAACTAATTAAAGCCAACCAAGTTTCAAAACAAGGCAGTTCTCAGCAATCATATTTTTAAATTATATAACTCCCAACTGAGCTTTTGCTCCAACGATAAGGCTTTCATTTTGAGTTTCTAAGGCAAATAAACCATATATCAAAGGAGAGGCCGCTGCTCTTTCTAAAGTCTGTTCATATAGTTTATTCCAAACTTTACCCCCTAGTTTTTCATACTCGATGATTAGAGTTTTGAGGCTTTCTTCTCCAAACAAAGTTACATGCCCAGCAAAATCAATCGCTGGGTCATCTATATGGGCTGTTGACCAATCAATAACGCCTGAAACAGCTCCATCCTTTGAAGCTAGTACATGCCCAGCATATAAATCGCCATGTATAAATTGGGTGAAATCTGCCCATAGAACATCATTATCCAACCATTTTCTGTAGCGGGTTTCCAATTGCTCACTTATACCAATTTCAGATTTTACTAACTGCAAATTGTTTGCTATTTCAGGTCTTAAATCTGAAGGTTTCATAATTTTCAAATCATTTTCCCGAACTTCTTTTTCAGGAATACTATGGATTTCAAATAAGGTTTTTGCCAAAGATGTTATGTATTTCGGGCTATCTTTGTCCATATTCCAAATTATTTCATAGGTTTCAGCATCCAAATTTAAAACAGGATTATCTTTAAGTATGGGATAAGCCACTAATTCTGTAGATGAAATTCTCCAATCAGGAACCTCTACAGAAAGATGTTTTTTTACCAATTCTAAAATGCGTTTTTCTTTCTTGATTTGTTCCCTCATGCCATCACGACGAGGAATACGCAGCAACCATTGTTGCCCCTTTGTATCAAGAGCAAAAACGACCTTAAAATCAATGCCCATTTCATTGAAATTCATTTTGTCCGTAAGCAACAAGCCGTGTGCTTCAGCAAGTGATTGAATATCTTGAATTGTCATTTTTAATTTCCTTTAAAGAGTTCAATAATTAATGTTCGGATTAGATTGGCTATCATTAACAATCTCTCTCAAAAGTCTTGATGATTTTGTGGTCTTTGATCTCGTAGATAATGTCAGCAATATTATCGACCAATTGCTTGTCATGAGATACGAAGATAATAGTTCCTGCATAGGACTTCATCATTGTTTCTAATGCGGCAATACTTTTTAGGTCAAGATAGTTTCCTGGTTCATCCATAAGCAAAATATTATATTTTCCTAAAAGCATTTTGGATAAAAGCAGTTTGATGATTTCACCTCCCGATAAGTCGGATAAGTTTTTTTGAATATCATTCGCTCCGATCCCCATTGAAGCCAATACTGCACGAATTTCCGCAACTGTGTACTCGCACTCTTCCTGCATAAAGGAGAGCACAGATTTATGCGTGTTAAATTTATATCCTGTTTGTGTAAAGTAGCCAATTTCAGCTTTTGGAGATATGGTTAATCCATCAGCACGTTCTGATATCATTTTTAACAAGGACGTTTTCCCTGTTCCATTCGATCCAGTTATAGCGACTTTAGCGCCAAGCGGTATTATAAAGTTAGCGTCATCAAAGATAGTACGGCTACCAAATTTTAAGCTCAGACCATCTGCCGTAATCGGGAACTTATTGTGCAGTTCTAGGGCTGAACTTTGACGAAAACGAATAGAACGCAAATGCTCTGGTGCTTGAATATCTTCTAATGCAGCCAAACGCTTTTCCATACTCTTAGCTGCCTGATACAGTTTTCTTTGCTTGGTGCCAGTCATTTTTGCATGCCCAAGTCGTCCAGCACTTTCGGTAGAGTTTTTGGATTTTTCTCCTTTTTTCTTATTGTCTAATCGATTAGCTTGCTGGCGTTTTTCTTGCACAGCAGATTCTAATCGCTCCCGTTCCTTCATCATCAGCTCATATTCTACGGCTTGGTGTTGTCGCTCTTCTTCTTTTTGACGCAAGTAATCCGAGTAACCACCCCAATATTCCGTAATTTTACCGTCTTTTAACTCCCATATCTTGTCTACAACCATATCAAGAAAATATCGGTCATGACTGATAACAAGTAATGCTCCATCAAATGCTTTAAGTTGACCAATAAGTAGATCTATTCCATTGAGATCAAGGTGGCTGGTTGGTTCATCCGCTAGAATGCCATGTACTTGTTGGGAAAATGCGGCAGCAATTTTTGCACGAGTTTCCTCTCCGCCACTCATTGTGTCGTTTTGTACATTGGAAACACCAAGGCGAGATAACATTGCCCGGTCTTCGACCGTTTCTATTTCGATTCCGCCCAGTTGGCTGATATGTGCAAAATCACCAAAACGCTGTAATGTCGCTTCGGCTAAAACAATTTCGCCATTAAGTACTTTGAGTAAACTACTCTTTCCTGCTCCGTTATCACCCACAAGACCAATACGGTCATAAGAGTGAATTTCCAATTCATCAATATCCAAAACATCACGCCCAGCATAATCCAAGCGTATGTTTCTCGCTTTAATAATTAAACTCATTTTTATTTACTCCTGTTTAGCTCTTGAAATTTTTTATGCAGCAAACAGGATTTAGGTGAAAACAAAAGCTAGCATCACAGTGTCCTCCCAAAAAAAAAGCTATTCATCCACAGGGTGGACAAATAGCTAGTCAATTAAGTTATAACTGGAAACTATGCACTAAAAGCATACTTATAAATTAAGCATACTTTTACTTTATATATCCGCATATATTCTTAAAGACACAACAAAAGCCCACCATTATAAAATAGTGTCACTATGCAAATAGTTGTGTCTTAACGAATGCGGATAGAATGCATAAACTTACCTAAAAAATAAAATTCAGTTTTATGATAACTTTACTGTTAAAAGAAGTCTAGACAACCTTGTTTTATGCTTGGATATAAGGCTTATTTTAAAATAATAGTAGTGAAGATTTTCTAAAATTAACATAATACACCTTATACGAAATAAAAATGGGAGCCTTAAGCTCCCATTTTTTAAGTAATTTTTTCAAATAAGGCTTGGGTGAGCATCTAAAATTCGAATCAATGTAGCTGCTGGTCCAGTTGGATAGCGTCGTCCCTGTTCCCAATTTTGCAGGGTACGGGGGCTAATATGTAGACGTGCAGCAAATTCATTTTGGCTCAAGCCAGTTTTTTCACGTACTTCTTTAATATCAGGCAATTCGAGTTCTGTAACTCGGCTTGCTTTAACTTCTTTACGTTTGATAGCTCCAGCTTCTTTGATTGAAGCAACCAAGTCATCAAATAAGTTGTTATCCATGAAATTGCTCCTTCACGAGTTGGTGCAGAATGGCGGTTTCCTTATCTGTTAAATTATCTTTTACTGATTTTGGATAAGCCACTAAGAAAAAGATCTGATCATCCTCGGTGACCCAATAATAAATCACCCGTATCCCACCACTTTTCCCTTTGTTACCTTGAGCACAACGTACTTTGCGAATACCACCGCCATTCTTGATTAGGTCACCTCTATCAGGCTGTACCAAAAGATCTTGCTGAAGTTGACGATATTCCTCATCAGATACAAGGTCTTTAATTTGCTTGGTAAAGATGCTGGTTTCAATAAATAACATGGACTCTTTATACGTCAATGGCGTATTTGAATTTTAGCAGTTTCCATAACAAAAAACGAGAGCTGGTAGATCTCGTTTCGCATAACAGCCATTATGTTAAATTGTAGTAAGAACTTTAATGCGATAGAGCAGAATGTATATGCAAAATAAGCTTGATAACATTATTCAAGAATTAAAAGAACTATCTGGGAATAGTCGTCTAAACATAGAACTACCTGATGATATTTTCATATCTGCTTATGAACGAAAAATAGGTTTTATTTTTCCAAAAGATTATAAAAAAGTTTTGAAAGAGATTAGCAATATCTTTTATGGAACAATTGAATTAGCGTCTCTTACAGATGAGAAAGAATGCTATCGAGGGCTATCTCAGATATTAAATGATGCTAGGGAGCAAGGTCTGCCAGAAGATTGGCTACCTATTTGTGAAGATAATGGTAGTTATTATTGCCTATCTCCTAATCATAAAATTAGATATTGGACAGCAGATGGATATAGCGATGAGCAGTGGGAAGATTTAGCAGATTGGATCAAGCAAGTTTGGATAGATGGAAATTAAGAATTTCTAAAATTAACATAATACACCTTATACGAAATTAAAAAATGGAGCCTAAAGCTCCATTTTTTAATAACTTTTTTTAAATTGCTAAGCGTAAATTCAGTGCTTTTACAACTTTAATCACAGTATCAAAACTAGGGTTAACATCACCAGAAAGTGCTTTATAAAGACTTTCTCGGCCTAAGCCTGTATCTCGTGATAATTGAGCCATTCCTTTAGCTTTTGCAATGTTACCTAAAGCCTTTGCAATGAATGCGGCATCGCCATTAGATTCTTCAATACATGCTTGTAAGTAAGCCTGCATATCATCCTCTGTTTTAAGATGCTCAGCACTGTCCCATTTGCGAAGTTTAATAGCCATTTATAGCTCCTCCTCTAAATCTTGTGCCAATTGCAGGGCAAGTTTTATATCTTTACTTTGCGTAGACTTATCTCCGCCTGCTAAAAGAATAACAACCCTTTGCCCTTGCTTGCAGTAATAAATCCTATAGCCTGGCCCAAAGAAGAAACGTAATTCAGAAACACCTTCACCGACCGGCTCAGTATCTCCAAAGTTTCCATCTTCAACCCGATCAATTCGGACTTGTATGCGTCTTTTTGCCTGCTGGTCTTTTAACTTGGTGAACCAGTCATCAAAGACTTCAGTGGTATATATTGAGTACATAAGTAGAATGTATCCTATAGGATACATTTATGCAAGAAATAAACTTGATATTTGGGGCTCGAAACGGTGAATTTCGTATAACCGCCATTATGTTAAGTTAATCAAAATTCTTAATGCACCAAAACCTAAAAATTTAAATGGAGTAAAAATGACTTTAAAGGGGTTAGATATTCAAGAAGATTGTATCAAAGCTATTTCTAATGAATCTTTAATATTTGATATTAAGAATAAAGAGTTTTTAGAGGATATAGAAAATCTTTTATTACAGTATTTTCAAAATTTTAGTAATGATTTAAATGGAATTGAGTTTGATAATTTTTCTGTGGAGTTTTGGTTCGATGCAGGACAATTGATTATTTATCCTGAAAAAGATTTATTAGATCGTAAACCCTTTGAATCTGAATATGATTTAGATAGATTAGACCCTTATTTTTATCTAGTTTGTGAAGAATATAGGATATATTTTGATGACTTAATATCTCGAAAAGTAAGCGATCAAGTATCTGAAAAAGAAGCTATTTCTAAAACTAATGACGTAATTGATTGTGTAAGCAAAGCTATAAAAAATATAAATGATGAAAACAATCTTTTAAAGATGTTAGGCAGGCCTAAATTAGAAATAAGATATTTCGGTGTAACGAAAGAAGAACTTTTAGCAAAAGAAATTCTCGTGAAATGAAGTAGATATTTTTGTCGTATTAAGGAAAACTAAAATTAACATAATGGGCGTTATGCGAAGTCAAAAATGGGAGCTTAAGCTCCCATTTTTATTGATGATTTTTTAATTCTTTCAGCATAGCATCCCGTAAAATTTCATTCATTCGTGTTTGATAACCTTTGCCTTGTGCTTTGAACCAAGCAAGTACATCAGCATCTAACCGAATTGAAGTTTGTTGCTTCACTGGGCGGTAAAATTGATTTTGGCGTACAGCACTGCTCCAATCGGTAATTTCAGGAATATCTGATAGATCTAGCTGATCATCAGGAACCGTGCCTTTAGCAAGCAAGCGTTGAATTTCAGCATCTTGCTTCTCACCAAATTTCTCATTCAGCTCTTTGCGTGAGTATCTAACCATGCTCATATTTGTTTCGCTCCGCTTTAGTCACTTGCCTTGCACTAATGATTCGTATGATTTCACAGTCATCTTCATCAAAAATGGTGTGAGCCACCAATAACATTAGTACGCCTTTAACTCGTCCAATGGTTTGCCAACGTTCTTCACCATCGGTATGTCTGTCTTGGATTGAGATCCGTAATGGATCTTCAAAAACAAGGCTTGCAGTTTCGAAAGAGATATCATGCTTTTTCTGATTCTTTCGATTCTTAGCCTCATCCCATTCAAAATACTGTTCCATAAAAAACATTCAAATTTGTATATACAATAATGTATCACAAAATTGTATAACTCAAGTTGAGAAGCGTAATTTTTAGTCAAATTTATTGGCAAGAACTATCAAAACTGCTCATAAAAAAGCCGACTTGTTTCCAAGTCGGCTTTTGAACATCATCGAGCAAATAATTTATATCATAAGTTTTTGATTTTTATATTTTTCAATTTGTGCATTTCGTATAACGCCCATTATGTTAAATAGCATGCAATATTGGATACCATACTGAAATAAGTAAAACAGTACCTAATACTCGATTAAAGAGCACCATATGATGAGCTGTAGAAAGTATTTTTTTTGTGATTTTTCCTAAATAAGCCCAAATAAATAAACAAGGTAGAGAAATCAGCATAAAGATGAATGAAAATAGAATGAGTGACTGATAGTAGTTAGCTAGTTGTGCTGTATAAACAGTAATAACAGCAATAGCCATCAACCAGCTTTTAGGGTTGATAAACTGTAAAAAGAAGCCTGTAAAAAAACCATTTTTCTTATTTTGATTTTGGATTTTAGATTCTAGATCAGGTCTATAATTAAAAATTTTCCATCCAATATAGCTTAACCAAATGCCGCCAGTGAAACTTAATATTAATTGAATCTTGGGGTATTCATTGAGTGTTGTACCAATTCCAAGTCCTGTAATTAAGACTAATGATGCAGCACCAATACTTCCACCGAAGATTAAGCCTAATGTTTTTTTAATACTAAATTGATGACTTGTACTAAGAATAAGGAAATTGGTTGGTCCAGGAGTAATTGATGCAACAAAAGAAAAGGCACAAAAAGCTAAAATCGTTTCCAAAATAAAATCCAAAAATTAATAAACTATTTGGCTAGTTTGATAAATATCTTCAAGATATATCTAGAACATTTGTGCACGCTTTTTGATATTGATTCAATGTTATGCCATAACAACGTTTAAACCATCGACCTAGATGACTTTGATCAGAAAAACAAAGATATGAAGCAACAGTTGTTGCTGATAATCCTTTTCTTAACAATTCTTTTGCCTTATTTAAACGGAGTTGGATCAGATATTGATGTGGAGAACAGTTAAAGTTTTTTTTAAATACACGGTTAATATAAAAACGATCTGTTTTCACCAATGTTGAGAGTGTTTGTAAGTCTAAATCATGAAAGAGACTTTCATGTAAAATTTCTTTTAGCTTTAATGCAATATTAGGTAATGTCTGGATAGACTTTTCACGTTTATATAAAATTTTTTTATTTACTAAGTTTTCTAATAAAAGATCTAAATACGTATCTTTCATCAATTGAGATTCATTGTTATTCAATATATTGTAGGTTGAAAGTATCAAATGTGAAAGTTGAGGATCAGAACGTAGGGTTGATTCGATAGCAAGTTCGATAGGCTCATTAAATATTCCTTCATAGCTTTTTTTTAACCATGCTGGATCTAAATGCATCATTTTATAAGTGAAGCCGAGAGGATCTGGTGCATTACCATCATGAACTTCTTCAGGTTCAAGCATGAAAGTTTGACCTTGATAGCTATCAATAATTTTTTTTCTACAATTGAATTGTTGATGTCCTAACTCTGTTACCCCTATAAGATAACTTGAGTGTAGATGAGGATCGTATGCAAAGCCTTTGAAGTGGGCATGAATTAGTTCTATACCTGTAGACTTATCCTGTGTGACATTGACCCAATTGCTCATATTTACTTAATTAGTCCTAATGGATTTAGCTTATCAAAAATTATCTAATGAAGAAATTCTAAAATTAACATAATACACCTTATACAAAATGCCCTTGTAAGCCCTTAATCAAGGGCATTTTTAGTCTCTACTTAACATAAAATTTTGGTGGTGCTTCAAAAAGTATGCTGCCTTTAAATGAAGCCATTATTGATGTAAAAGAAAAGAAGGCTAAATCAAAAGCTTTAAAATGGTTTTCAAGCTTTTTTGAAAAATTACAGCTTCTTCTGAAGCTACGCCTAATTCTATGCCTTATTTTGCAATTATTGCCTTCAATACCTACAGTAAAAAATTTACCAATACTTTGCTTACCATTTTTAAAAGCAGTGATGAAACTGTCCCAATGATCACTTGCAATTCGGGTGTAGTGAATATCTAATTGTTTAAGCTTTGTCTTCAATTGTTAGACTGTAGCTAAATCTCGTTTACCCCAAACATAAGCAACAATTTCACCTGTTTCTCGATGATAGGCGT
>NZ_BBTF01000079.1:0-11895 GCF_000876115.1 Acinetobacter sp. NBRC 110496 | reverse complement strand
GGTACGGTTCACAGTTTAGAGACATTAAAAGCTAAGTATGGATTAACGCGACCTCAAGTTTATCAACATAAAATCTGGTTGGCTGAACTTATCGATATTCCTGTGCGGAAGAAACTTAGAAAAAAGCAATCTGAGGTGATTCAAGAACAGTGGTTTCAAGCCAATAAACAGCAGCTGAATGGCTTAACTGTTCAGGAAATCGTAGAAAAATTTGATGTCAGTGTATTCATCGCTAAAAAATTTTATAACCGTATTCAACAAGAGCTAGATGAATTCAGTTTTTCTGAAAAATTTCAAAATGATAAGCAAGAAAAGCGGCAATGGTTATTGGATCATCAGGAGGAATTATTAAACTCAGGAAAAACGGTTGCCGTCTTAGCTGATCAATTCCAAAAAATGCCAGGAGAAATTTTAAGAGCAAAAGCAAAATTAAGAGAAATCCTAGATATCCCTAAAATGAAAGTACAAAAAGAGGCTTGGTTTGCGCTACATCAAGAAGACCTCCTTAATCCTGAGTTAAGTAATGAAGATTTAGTCAAAAAGCTTGGTTTGAGCCTTGAACAGATTTTTCGGAAGAAAGATGAATTAAGACAACGTTTAGGTCTGGCAAAGCATAAGGATCGAGTTCAAGCATGGCGTTTAGAAAATCAGGAGATTCTATTGGACTTGCATTTAAGCGTGACTGAAGTTGCGAAAAGATTAAAACGAAGTGAAAAATATATTATTAAAAATCGTATGGTCTTAAGAAAATTTTTAAATATTACCATTGAGGATCAAAAGAGGGCTTGGGTAAAACAACACCAACAGGATTTGGAGCAACTCAGTATTTCAAAAATACAAGAAAAATATCAGTTGGGTCGCTATGTAGTGCAAGGTTATCGAAGACTTTTAGTTACAATGACACAAAACGAAACCTGTTCATAATTGAATCAGATAAATCATTCTGGTAATTTTTTTTGATCAAGAATAAGGCAATAATAATGTTGAATAATATCTTTAGCGTCTTGGATAAATTAGGCGTTGGTACTCAAAAACGTGCAATGAGTATTCAGTTTTCAAATGCAGCGCTTAATACTCAAATCATGCTGCAACGCCTAGAGGGCTATCATGGCATTAATGATGGGCTATCTGTAGAGTTAATTTGCTTATCAACCAATCCTTATATCGAACTCAAACAGTTTATTGGATGCCAAGTTGCTGTAGATCAAGTGACAGATTCAGGCCAACTGTTTAGAACCACAGGCATTATCACAGGGGCAAGCCAAGGGCAAAGTGATGGTGCATTGAGCCTCTATCGATTGACACTGCAGGACGCCACTAGCTTATGGCATAAGCGACGCAATAGCCGTGTATTTATGAATAAGAGTGTTCCTGAAATTTTTGAAGTGATCTTCAAAGAATGGCAGTCTAAATCGCCGTTATTTGCTTCAAGCTTAAAATTAGATAGCAGTGGTTTAAGCAAAGACTATGATATCCGTCCTTTCTCGATGCAGTCGAATGAAAGTGATTATGCCTATTTAACACGGTTGTTACGTGAAGAGTCGATTAACTTTTTAATTGATGAATCCAGCTATATTGTCTCTAGTAATAGCCAGGGTATCGAGCCACAAAAGTTACGCTTAATTGATGATAATGCACAATTTAAGGCGCTTGAGCGTCGAAGCATTCGCTATCATCGTTCTCATGCCACAGAGCAAGCGGATAGTATTACCAGCTTTATTGCACAACGCCAATTACAACCCACTGCGATTCATGTACAGCGCTGGCAGGCGGATAGTTTAAGCCAAGAAGATGCTAGTGGTTCAGTGATCAGTTCACATCAGCACAGCGCTCAGCGTGATAATGAAAGTTTGAGTCTGGAACAAGCGTGGAGTCTTTCACCCGCTTGGATTGCTGATCTCAAAGGCGACGATCAGGCCACGGCATCAGGAAATAACCAACTAGATAAACTCAATAAACAGCTGAACCAATATCAAGCCTTACAAGCAAAATACTTCACCGCGCATAGTAGTGTGCGGGATACACAGGTCGGTTATTGGTTTCAGTTAAATGAGCATCCTGAACTTGAAAAAAATCACCCAGAAGATAAAGCATTCTTAATTCTAAGCAAGCATTTTTATAACCAGAATAACCTTCCCAAAGAGATTAAAGAGCAAGTTGAAAAACTATTAAGTCTCAGTCATTGGACAATGAGTAAAGACAGTGAACAAGAACGCCAAGCCAATGAATTGATGTTGGTACGTCGAACGATTGCCGTTGTGCCTGAATATGATCCATTGACTCACCGTCCGACTGCCCATGTGCAGCGTGCCAAAGTGGTGAGTGACGGTGAAGAAATCCATGTTGATGAATGGGGTCGAATCAAGGTTCGTTTTCTATTTACCCGTACAGAAGATCATGCGCATGATGGTGGTGCAGGTTCAAATGATAATGATACAGACTCTGCTTGGGTCGATGTACTGACGCCTTGGGCCGGTGAAGGCTATGGCGCACGCTTTTTACCTCGTAAAGATGAATTGGTTGTGATTGACTTCTTTGATGGCAATATTGACCGTCCATTTGTGACTGGCCGCATCCATGAAGCACAGCGTTCCCCGACTAAATTTGATCTTAAAGGTCAGCTTCCTGATACCAAAAAACTCAGTGGAATTCGTTCCAAAGAAGTTGGTGGCGAAGGCTATAACCAATTGAGGTTTGACGATACCACAGGACAAATCAGTGCCCAGTTACATAGTAGTCATGGTGCAACTCAACTGAATCTAGGCAATTTAAGCCATCCAAAAGAGAAAGCCGAAAGTGAAGGTCGTGGCGAAGGTTTTGAGTTACGGACGGATGATTGGGGAGGAATACGTGCACCCAAAGGGATATTAATTACGACTGAAAGTGCATCTAATGCGAGTGGAAACCAACTGGATCGACCTCATTTACAACAAAATATTGAGAAATTCTTAGCGACTAATTCAGCAATAAAAGAGGCAGCTAAAGGACATCAAACCACGGAACCTGAATTAGAATTTCAGGAGTCCTTAAAAACTGAACTTCCTCAGTGGAATGAGTCAGATTCTACGCCGTATATTGCGATTGATGCTAAAGATTCAATCATTCTAGATGCGGATAAAGGGATTGTTGCACAAGCTAAAGAAAATATAGATCTAAGTTCTGAACGGAATGTACAGATTTTTTCAGGGCGAGGATTTCTGGCGAATGTCTTAGATAAAATTTCTCTATTTGCGAAAGCAGCAGGTATTAAAATTAAAGCTGGACAAGGCCCCATTGAAATTGAAGCACAAGCAGATTCAATGAAAATTGCATCGCAAGAGTTAATGCATGTCTATGCAATTAATGATTTCGTTAAGGTTGAAAGTGGTAAAGGCATATTAATCGCTTCTGGTGGTGGTTATATCAAAATTGAAGGTGGCAATATCGATATCGTTTGTCCTGGTAAAATTAGCCTTAAAGCTGGGCAAGTACAGGTGATGTCTGGTAGCACATTAAGTACTGATCTCGCAGCCATGCCAAAATTACAGATGGATTATGATGAGCAATTTATTGTTCGCAATCGTGCTGGTGTGGCGCAACCGAATACCAAATATAAGATTACGACAGAAGATGGGAAAGTTATTGAAGGTATAACTGATGCTGAGGGAAAAACTCAAAAGGTTACGATGCTCTCTATGGGTAAAGCCGTATTGGAAATACTTGAACAGGCTAAAAACTAATGGGTTTTTACTCAAGCTTTAGTTTATATAAATAGGTGTAATTATGAGAATCCCATTAGCCTCAATAAATCTAGTCATTTTATTTTTATTCTCAGGCTGTTCTTACGCAGATAATGATAACTCGAATGGTAGTCAAACAATGATTAAGTTAGACAAGATGCAAAATTGGTGCATTGGAAGGTATTCTTTCCAACTGCCTGTTAGCGCTGAGTTAATAGGTGGTTCAGATCGTTATAATTCTTTTTATATAAAAAATAAAAAAAATGCTTCCCATGATGATCTTAAAAAGGCTTATGAAGATAAACTGTTGGAATACTCTAAAAATAATATGCTTATCATTGAAGATAGAGCTGAACAGGTTAATGATGGAAAAACTATTAAAGTGTTTAAAGGAAAAGTAGGTAAAGATCAAAGAGGAGCAAATGATGTTTATGCTTGGGTTTTAATGAATAAAACACTTTTTTTGATTAATGGAACTTATTCAACAAAATTTAAAACTGAAAGTGATGAAGCACTTAATCACTTGCTTAATAATTTAGTTGCACGGAAAAATAATGAAATTCCAACACAGGCTGGAGTTTGTATAGATAATGGCTTTATAAGAAATGAGGGGAAAGTATATAGACATAGTTACAATAGTATTGGATTTAGGCTAAAAGATGCGCCTTCCGTGAGGGTTGCACTTGAAGCTGAGGCACTTTCAAAGCCAACCCCCGATTTAATAGAGCGAACAAACTATAATTTAAAAAAAGAAGGGTTGCTTGCTAAAGCAGAGGCAGAGACGAAAACAATTCGAAAAGGAGCCAAAGCTCAAAATCTAGGAGGGAAGTTAGAAGGAGTTGAGTGGTTAGTTAAAACTCCAATGAAAGGGAAAGATGGTGTTTTGGCAACTTGGGAACATCTTGGTACCCCAGGTTTGGCAACAGACCCTCTTGTGCAGTTAGAAGTTGATACTGGTTATGAAAATAATAATATAAAAACTGCAAGTATTAATGAAAAAGAATCCATTCATTTGTATGAAGTAATACTAAATACAATTAAAAGATTTTAGGAATTTTTTCAATGCCAATTCAAAATGATGCCACAAAAAAAAATGAAGATCACTTTACTTCAATAACAACACCGAGCACTAATCCTACATTAGCTAATGCTATTCTAGGCCCTAAGTTCGTGATACCCATAATATTTATCCCTGGAATCATGGGCTCTAATATTATGAGTAATGATGGAGATCAAGTCTGGTTCCCGCCGAATGGTAAAATGAGTGGTGCGTGGGCTGCAGTAGATGGCAAATTTTTTAGAACTGCTAAAAAAAGACAACGACAATTAAATCCTGAAACAACTCAGGTTAGTAACGCGGGCGAAATCAATTTAAAGAAGAAAGATATTGCTAATTTTGATGAAGATAAAGCGCGAAGTCGTGGATGGGGAACCGTTTGGTGGGATGGATATGGTGCAGCTTTAATTCATTTGGAAAGATTTTTAAATAGAGAGCTAACTAAATTCGATTTAAGCTTTTTAGGAATTCAAAATGAAGATGATTTTAGAGGGTCAGATGTTTGGAGAGTGCTAACAAATATCACTGGTAGCGACATGATCAAAGAAAACGCGATCAGGAGTGTTTGGAACCCTACAAAAGATTTTAAATTGATTACAAAAAATGAATTTGGGAAATTAGCCGACTACGCTTTCCCTGTGTTTGCATTAGGTTATAACTGGCTACAATCCAATGATGTATCGGCTAAGAATGTAGCAGAAAGACTAAATTCAGAAGTTAAGGCTCAAGTAAAAAAAGAGTATCCAAAGGCTACCTTTAAGAAATTTATTATTGTTACCCATTCAATGGGAGGACTCGTAACTCGTTCTTTAATTCAAGACGATTCTATTAAAAATGATATCTTGGGGGTTGTTCATGGTGTAATGCCAGCCAGTGGAGCCCCTACTGTATATAAAAGATTTGCAAATGGTTGGGATGGATCAGAGGTAACGGGGAGTGCAGTTGATAGTATAGCGAAACATGTTTTTGGTGCGACTTGTGAAAAACTTACTCCTGTTTTAGGGAATTCGCCAGGAGGTTTACAGTTACTTCCTTTTGCAAACTTCGTAAATACAGGAAAGTCTAAAACCTGGTTAAAGCTTATTGCAAGAAAACTCAATGGAGATATTATCACCGCAACTTTACCCAAATCAGATCCCTACGACGAAATTTATAAAGATACAAATTCATGGTGGCGTATGGTCAATATGGATTATTTAGATCCAGCTAGTATTTTAACAAATAGAATTAAAGAAAATGAAAGCTCAAGAAAATCTTGGCAAGGTGGAGCTTTAGGACTTGGTGGCTTGGGCGGGTTGGGGAAATCTTTGGGAACTGACGTTGGCCAATTTGGTGATAAAAACGCACAATGGAAAAATCTTGGGGGAAGTGGTAAAGATACTCAATGGCAAATGAATGATGGAAGAAATGATCAGCAAGATGGAGGGTTAGAGCAGGCAGAGTTTACTGAAACATCGGATTTCTTTATAAAAAATGTAAGCTTGGTGCAAAATTTCCATGAGAGCATAAAGGATAGTTATCATACCAATACGTATGCTCATTATGGTAATGATCCACAGCATCTCGCTTTTAATGAGGTTGTGTGGGAAACGGAACAAAGGATTGATGTTGAAACAGAAGATGAACTTATAAATTATAACGGTATTCCATTTGATAGAAATGCAAAAGTTATAATAGATCCTTTTACTGGTGAAAAAATCTTACCCACTGTAGAAGTTTATACTTGGGATAGAAATTTATTTGCAGAGGATGGTGAGCGGAAGATAAAAAGAAGACAGGGGGAGGATGTCATCTTTAAGCTACATATTGCACCAAATCCCAAGACTGGAGCGGGAGATGGAACTGTTTGTCACCAATCAGGGGCCGATGTTCAAAGAGATATAACAAAGCAAGTTTTTGTAATAAATGGCTATGATCACGCTAGTAGTTATAAAGATCAACAAGTATTGGCTAATACTTTATATTCAATAGCTAAAATAGTGTCTTTAGAAGCAAAATGACTTAACTCGTAGCCTATTCGGAAAATTTATCTTTTATAACAAATGCTTAAATATTGCGACATCACAAGTATAGAAGCTAAACCTGAAACTGAAGCCGCATAAGGAATTTTAAATAATGAAAAAGAGAGATTTTATGAAAATAGCTTGTGTATTGGCTATTGTTTTTCTGAGTGGATGCTAAACTTTAATTCGAGATATCTGGGGAGTTTAGTTTCAGGCTGTAGACTATATAGGGCAGAAGAAATGGGAGCGCGATAGTATTTTTATTTTTGTTAGAATTTAAAAAAATGGCTCATCAAATAAATGAAGAAGACTTTAGATTATTACGATATCAATGCACTGAAGTTCTTTGAGTCTACTTTTAACGTAGAAATGGAGAGCCTGTATCTACCATTTCTACGTTATCTACCCGACCATGCTTTTATACTCGATTTAGGCTGTGGTTCGGGTAGGGATACCTTGGCTTTTAAGAATAAAGGTTATCAGGTTAGTGCAACGGATTATTCAAAAGAACTAGTTGATAAGGCAAGATGCTTGACTGGAATTGATGTACGTTTTGAAAGTTTCTATGAGCTGTCTGAACAAAATCAGTATGATGGTGTTTGGGCATGTGCTTCATTATTGCATTGTGAAAGAGAGCGTTTAGCTGAGGTATTGGAAAAAATTCTAAAAGCTTTAAAAGTTAAGGGCATCTGTTATATGTCATTTAAATATGGTGCGGGAGACCGTTACAAGGATGGAAGACAATTTGCAGATATGGATGAGTCACAAGCGCAGAGTTTACTAAAGAAATTTGATAATATTTTACTGTTACAACAATGGATTAGCATTGATAAGCGTCCCAATCATAATGAAGATTGGCTCAATATCGTATTTCAAAAAATTGAATAAATAATGTCATTATCTATACCAACACCACAGCAGCAACTCAAGTTTCTGAAACAGATTCAGCAAATTTTGCATTCAGGAAGTTTTTCTTCGACCTATAAATTTGCTTTATTGATGAGCCTCTCCCGCTTGGCGATTGAACAGGGGAGTGATACTGGAGAAAGCTTAACTTTAGATTATCTGGATATTGCAGAAAAATTTATAGATTTATACTGGAAGCAGACTCTTCCATTTCATTTTAATCAAAATGAACCGTTCCGATTACAACAGAATAATGGCAAGCAAGCAGGAATTATTAGCTTAATTCACACTGCCCAACAAAGTTATAAATCCCTTGCCTTAGCCAGACGAGACCATGTGTACTGGCTGCAATTGAAAAAGAAAGTGGCTGACATCGTAAAGAAGATGCCTGTGACCTATCTACAAAATTTGAAAGGTCAAAATGTTGAGTTTTTATATCGTTTAGAAGATTCACGTAAACAACTCATACTTTTGCCAAATGTCATGTATTGCTTGCGTCAGTTTAGCGAAATCATTGAAGAGTTATGCCAGAAAAAGTGGGTGGATTTTGTAAGGTTAAATAAAGGTAATTTATTGGTTTTAGATGGTTTACCTGATCTGGCAACATTCATGTTTGAGTCAAGCCGAAATCAGCTTCGACAAGTAGGGGAATTCCTAGTTGACCTACAGGCATGTAAATGTTTCTACTGTCAAAAGCCAATTAAGCAAAATCAATGGGCTGTAGACCATTTCATACCTTGGGCGATGTACCCAACTGATACGGGTCATAATTTTGTGCTTGCAGATGAAAAATGCAATTCAGCTAAAAGTGATTTTTTAGCATCAGAAGTATTTTTGTTCCAATGGCATGAACGCAATCAAAGCTTTGATCGCCTCATTACAGAGGAGTTATCAAGGCTTGGATTTTTGACAGATATTAAAACATCAAATAGTGTTGCGAGTTGGGCATATCGGCAAGCTAAAGAAAATGGGTATCTTTTATGGTCAAATAACTAATTCTTATAACTCATAATTCTGGCGAAAACTATGGTTAATTTAAGAGATGCTAATTGAGCTGTTGAGAGAAATCTAGGATAAATAAAGTATAGATTTAAGAATATAGACTTAATCTTTTAAAATAATATAGAGGCAATATAAATTATTAATCTAATAGGAGTTTTATAAATAAAATTTTAAAGTGTATTTCTTCATAAAAATGAAATCTTAATATTCAAAATTATGATGCATAAGCTTAATATTTTTGATGTAGGATGAGGATGCTAATTAATTCTTTTATAAAAACATTACAAAATATTAAAGTTTGTATTAAAATTGAGTAGAAATAGAATCCTCTTAACTATTGGAAGAGTTTAGTTATAAACGCTATTGCAACGGATATCAGATGTCAATTAAACAATCAAAAATAATTCAGACTAACTTTCGAGAGGCGAGTTTAAAGAGAAAATTGCGGAAACATTTGCGTTCTATAGGTTTTACAAAATCTAAAGATGGAAATTTGCAAGCACCTGGGGATAGTAAAGAAACCATTCGCTTTGTTCATAGTGCCCAGCGAGAAGAAAGAATATTAGCGAGTGAAAAATTTATAGCTTGTAAAAGTGAACGGTTAATGAAGTTTTTTGCATCTGGTAAAGATATTGATGTAGAGAAAATTTCTCCAGTTCTCGAACGTGTTTATTCTGATACATGGCAAGGTGATTTATTTAGGTTAGCCTCACTAACATGGTCCGTTCCTGTTTCAAGTGGCTTTGGTAGGCGTCTTAGGTATCTTGTCTGGGATGAACACAATGGCAAATTGATGGGCCTAATAGCAATAGGTGATCCTGTATTTAACTTAGGTGTACGAGACAAATTTATAGGATGGGAATCACAAGCAAGAAGCGCTCGTCTTGTAAATCTGATGGATGCTTATGTTCTTGGTGCAATTCCTCCGTATAATTCTCTTTTAGGTGGAAAGTTAATAGCTTGCCTTTTGCGTAGTCGTGAGATTTATGATGATTTTGAAAAAGTGTATGGAAATAAAACAGGGTTAATCTCAAAAGAGGATAAAAGTGCACGCCTTTTAGCAATTACAACGACCTCTTCAATGGGGCGATCATCAGTTTATAATCGTTTGAAACTCGATGGTATTGAATATTTAAAACCAGTTGGTTACACAGGAGGATGGGGACATTTCCATATTCCTGATTGGTTGTTTATTGAACTTAGAGATTATCTACGTACTATTGATCATAGATATGCTGATCAATATCTATTTGGACAAGGGCCGAATTGGCGTTTAAGAACAACAAGAGCAGCATTATCATCTCTTGGATTTAAAAATGATATGTTGTTGCATGGTATTAAGCGTGAGGTTTTTATTTGTCAATTAGCGAATAATGCTACTAAAATTTTACAAACGGGGAAGGGGCAGCCTGATTTAACTTCTTTACTTTGTGCTAAAGACATTGCTGAATCTGCTCTTGATAGATGGATGATTCCACGCTCGAGAAGTAGGTTTGAATACCTAGATTGGAAGCCAAGTGACCTTTTTCAAACTCTTGAATATCAGGCTCAATTTCGACATAACTTAATTAAAGAAAAAAAAACTTTATAAAGGTTCAGAATATTTAAGGTGGGAACGGAGGGGTTTTAGTGGAATATGCCATTAATAAAATAATAGATAAGTTAGTATCTGCAAAGATGGCTTCAAAATTTAATTTGTATAGTTGCCCTGTTTGTCAGAAACCTGTCAGTTATAGATCTGGTCCCCAAAAAAAACCGTATTTTGCTCATATGCCTGGTGTGGGGACTAAGGAGTGCGAAAATTTTACCCCTAGTCAAAATATTACCCATCCATTAAATGACTCCTCGTCTATTGTGACGAAATGGAGGATGGAACTCTATTTACACCTTCCAAAAAAGAATCACTATGCTGGTTGGTTTCTTGAATTACTACTTCCTAAGCATAGAGCTTGTCATGCTTCTATGAAATTAGATTTAGGAGGAGGGAGGTCACAAACAGTTGATATGCGCGGAATGGATAAAGATCGTAGAATGATGGTTGAACTCTCTACATCATCTTATCGAATAACCGAGTTCATAGGAAAACCTGATCCGTACTTTATATCCAATTTTGAAAGGGAGTGTGTAGGCTTGCCTACGTCTAAAGCAGCCGTTTTTTCTATTTCCAAAGAAAATAGTCAAAATAGCTTTCCTAGGGCTCAAATTCTTAAAAGTTTTACAACGGTTGCCCTATTATGGCAGGAGGCACAAGATACTAGTTTTCCTGAAGAATTAATAATTGAGTACTTGCCAAAAAGACAGGGATGGAGTCTGGCTTTAGTTACGATTCCAGATGAACTAACTTTAGATTGTATAAATTGGCTTTCTAAATTTACAGGTTTACCATTTGAAGAGTCGAAATCTTCTATAAATCTTATTTGGCCATTTTTAACGAAAAAATCAAGTGTTAATACGATTGATTGCATTAAGTCAGATTCTACTTTATTTGCAATTGCTAAAATATCTAAGAAGCAACAAGAGATTATATTTCAGAGTGATTCTAAAAGGCTATCTGCATTGTATGTTGATAGTCCTACAGCATTTTTTGAATTTAAACCTGAAGATAGTAAAAATTTAAGTATAGAAAATAAAAATAGTGATGAATTAAACGAACAGATTTCATTTTCTATTCCTCTTAATAAATTCCAATATCCTTTAGTTGAACTAGCTTTCAAGTTTAATAATGGAGACTATAAAATTGTATCATTACATCAACGATGTTGTTTGGAGACTGTTCTAGAAGCAAGAAAACAGCAAGTGAAATTGGAATATATATCAATGCCTATAGGGGCAAAAGGAAAAATATTCATAGGTGAGGGTGATAGAAAAAGTAAAATTGATGTTTACTCAAGTGATAGAGTTGCTCCACATAATCAAAGAATGAGAATACCCTCTCTTGAAATTATTGATGAACTCTCTATGGCTTTAATTAATCCTGAAAGTCAAGTAACAATTGATTTTGATGGATTTGGAATGCTACATCTTGTAGGAAAAATATGGGGTGAAGAGATAACCTCTTTCCCTTATCTGGAACTCTCTTCATCACTTAGATCAAGGCTCTTTAGCTTTTTACTACAATTGAATTTTAAATCCCCTCTTCCAGTGAATTGTGATGATAAGACTCTTATTAATTTATTAACTATGGCTAACCCAAAGTCGACATTGGGCA
>NZ_BBTF01000080.1:0-11067 GCF_000876115.1 Acinetobacter sp. NBRC 110496 | reverse complement strand
GTTTTTTACTGTAGGAATTGAAGGTAATAATTGCAAAATAAGGCATCGAATAAGGCGTGGTGTTAGAAGAAGTTGTAATTTCTCCAAAAAGCTTGAAAACCATTTTAAAGCCTTCGACTTAACCTTCTTTTACATCAATAATGGCTTCATTTAATCTCAGCATACTTTTTAAAACACCACCAAATAATTTAATGAGCATTTAAGAATATCAAGCCCATTAAAAATGGGATTGATATTCTTAAAAATTAGGTAAATTTCACTCAACTATTCATCTCTGATTTCAATAGATGCAAACTCTTGTTCAGGCGTGCCTTCCACCAGATGATGTCTGCTATACAGCAGATAATACAGAATGAATAAACCATAAATTAGCGCTGCCAAACACCATACTTTTGGATTAACCATTAAACCCGCCACCACTGCAGCACAGGCCAAAACCAATGCTATACTTGAAGTGACGATGCCGCCGGGTGTTTTATATGGTCGTGCTAAATCTGGACGGGAAAAACGCAATTTAATATGCGACATCATCATCAACACATAAGAAATGGTGGCACCAAACACCGCAATCAAAATCAGCAAATCTCCTTCACCCGTTAATGACAATACAAAGCCAATTACCCCAGGAATCACAATCGCCCATTTCGGCGCTTGTTTATTATTGGTGAGCGATAATATTTTCGGTAAATAACCCGCACGCGATAGGGCAAACACTTGACGCGAATAAGCATAAATAATCGAGAAGAAGCTTGCTACTAAACCTGCTAATCCCACAAAATTCACAAAACTGGCAATCCATGAATGCTGTCCATAGACTGCAATTAATGCATCAACCAATGGTGCTCCTGAATTTTTCACTTGCTCTGCACCCATCGCACCAGCACTTAAAAACAAAATCAGCAGGGCAAATGCAGCCAGAATCAACATTGAACCAATTAAACCACGTGGTAAAGATTTGACTGGATCTTTGGCTTCTTCAGCAGCCAAAGGCACGCCTTCAACTGCAAGGAAAAACCAGATTGCAAACGGGACAGCAGCCCAAATGCCCATGTAACCGAGAGGCAAAAATGAACTCGCCCCCGCAGTATTTGGCATTACTGCAATATTAAATAAATTGGCAGCATTAAAGTGTGGAACCATTGCCACTATAAACACCAACAGCGCCACACAAGCAATTGCGGTAATGCCAAACATTATTTTCAGAGCCTCACCTGCACCTTGTAAATGAATTGCCATGAAAAACACATAGCAAAACAGATAAATCGGCCAGCCACCTATGCCAAATAAAGCTTCACAATAATTGCCAATAAAAACTGCAATTGCGGCAGGTGCGACTGCATATTCAATCAGAATTGCAGTCCCTGTAAGATAACCACCAAATTGCCCAAACGCCACTCGCGCAAAACTATAGCCCCCGCCTGCTGTTGGCAGCATGGTCGACATTTCTGACATCGACAAGCTCATGCATAGATACATAAATGCCACTACAATCGTAGCAACAAATAATCCGCCCCAACCACCTTGCGCAATACCAAAATTCCAACCTGCGAAGTCACCCGAAATCACATAAGACACCCCTAACCCCACCAACAGTAACCAACCGACGGCACCCTTTTTCAGTTGGCGTTGGGCAAAATATTCGGTGTTATCTGCGACACTCTCCGTCATTATCATTTCATTTTTCATGATGCTCGATCACCTTTTCACCAAATTCGACCACTTTAATATCGGTGAAATATCGGCTTTAAACTTGACAATAAATCATGAGCATAGTCGCTTGAAGTCAAGTTGCTCTTTTTTTTCTTTTATAAGATCAGCTCAAAGTCTGGGACTCCGCACCCAAGATCAGCATGAAAAGGAGTACAACATGAGCGTCCAACAAAATGAATATTTAAGCATTCAACAACTCTACGAATTGGCAAAAAAAGCCATGCAAACCTATCCAGCATGCTATCAAGGCGAGATCAAATTACTCTGCCAATCTGAAAATGCCACCTTTGTTGTGAAAACCGCTCAACAACAATATGCACTACGCATTCATCGTCCCAATTATCATTCCAAACAACAAATCGAAAGTGAACTAGCATGGTTAGATGCGTTAAATGCGCATGGCATCGCGGTGCCGATTGCCATTGCCGACTGTCATGGAGATAAAGTCCAAACATTGGCACTCAGTCCAGATATTTCAAGGCATGCAGTGCTCTTTCATTGGGTGAAAGGTGTAATGCCTACAGCAGATAATGTCGATCCATGTGATTTTAAGCAGTTGGGTGAAATCACAGCACAACTGCACCTGCACAGTAAAACATGGGAGATGCCAGCCTACTTCCAACGTATTGTTTGGGATCATGAAAGTATGGTTTTTGCCGATGGACATTGGGGTGACTGGCGTCATGCCCCACAGTTAAAATCGGTAGATCATGCCGTGATTGATGAGGCAATTTGCCGTGTTGCCACCGAGCTAAATCAATTTGGGAAGTCCAAAGATCACTATGGGCTGATCCATGCTGACCTCAGACTGACCAATCTGTTGTTGAATGAAAAAAAGGTTGGTGTGATTGATTTTGACGACTGCGGCATGGGCTGGTTTATGCATGACTTAGCTGCAGCAATTAGTTTTAATGAACACTATACTGCTGCACCCAAGTGGGTCGAACAATGGTTGAATGGTTATGAAAAAATTGGGCATGTGAGTGCAGAAGAGTATGCGTTGGTTCCCACCTTTATTATGCAACGTAGAATCCAATTGATGGCTTGGTTCGGTTCACATGCCTATACCGACATGGCCAAAAGTTTGGGAGCTCAATGGTCGGATGAAACTGTGCGACTTTGCAAAAAATATCTTAACAACCAAATTCCAGCAGGTATATAAAAAAATACCTGTAGGCAGAAGCAAACCGTAAAGCATTGAATGGCATAGCTCTTGCTTAATTTAGAACAATAACGGTTCTGTATTAAAAGAGGCTATGCATGATTCAATTTAATCCTCTCTCCATCAACGCTCAAGACATCAGCAACCAAGGCATTTTATCAGCTGCCGCGACAGGCCTAAGTGACTTTATTCTGCATAAAGGTGCCGATGTCGATCGCATTTTTGGGATCAGTGGTATTAATCCTGAATTATTGCTCAGCCCCACCCTCAGTTTGCAACTCACCAATTATTGCGAAGTCTTGGAACAATCCGCAAAACTATCACATTGCGATAATTTCGGACTGCATTATGGACAGCAATTTCATCCCAAAGCTTTAGGACTGATTGGCTATATTGGTTTATGTTCAGCATCGCTGGAAGATGCATTAAAGAACATGACCTCACATTTTAATCTGCATCAAAAAGATACTTTATGCCGTATGGTTGAAGTCAATGATGCCTATCGTTTCGACTACCAAGTCCAGCATGGTGCAATTTTATCGCGACGACAAGATGCCGAACTCACAGTGGGCATGTTTATGAATGTAATTCGTGAAGTCTTGGGCACACACTATTCACCACGCGAAATTCATTTTGAACACCCACGTCCCGAGTTTTGGCAAGAACACAGTAAACTGTTTAATGCATCAGTGTTTTTTGATCAGCCATTCAATTCAATTTTGATTGCCAAATCAGACCTTAAAACCGCAATGCCACAGTCGGACCCGTTGCTGCTCACCATGATGCTCGACACTTTAAAAATTCTGAATACGCAATCGCAGTCACAAAGTTTAACCAATCAAGTCCGTGCACACATTCAGCAAGATTTGATTCATGGTGAACCCAACTTGGAAAAAGTTGCACTAGATTTACATATGAGTCCATGTACCTTATCACGGCGCTTAAAATCACACGACATCACCTTTACTCAACTAATTGATCAAGTTCGTTATGAACTGGCCAAACACTATATTCAACAGAAGAATTTACCGATTTCTGAAGTAGCATTTTTATTAGGCTATTCCGAAGTCAGTGCCTTTTCCCGTGCATTCAAGCGTTGGTTTGGCTGTACACCACGCCAATTACGACATTAAGTGGTAAGACATCAATAAAAAAGAAACCCCGCTCATTGAGCGGGGTTAAATATGTATGACATTTAAGTTTATTTTTGCAGTTTACTTAAGGCTTGATCCAATGCTCCAACCAACCAATCAATATCCTTTTCTTGGAACACCAATGGTGGACGTAACTTCAAGACATTGCCATATGGTCCCGCAACAGAGGTCAGCACACGATGCGTATTACGCAATTCTTCAATCAAATCCAGTGCCAGAGCTTTATCAGGCATTTTGGTGAAACGATCTTGTACCAATTCGAAACCAATAAATAAACCAGCACCACGCACATCACCAACACAGTCATACTTTTCCATCAGCTTACGCAATTCTGTCAAAAGTAGACCACCAAGGCGCTGACTATGGGCTTGTAACTCTTCTTCTTGAATAGTTTTCAGCACGGCCTGCGCCGCTGCCATCGCCACAGGATTCCCCCCAAAGGTATTGAAATAAGGGATTTTTTGACTAAACGCAGACAACACATGATCTTTCGCGAGTAAACCTGATACTGGAATACCATTGCCCATCGGCTTGCCTGTGGTAATGATGTCGGGCACCACACCATGACGCCCAAAACCCCAAAAAGAATCGCCTGTACGAGCAAAACCAGGCTGTACTTCATCAGCAATGAAAATACCACCATTGGCATGCACTACATCCACTGCTTTTTTCAGGAAACCAATAGGATTTGGTATTACCCCGTCTGATGAAAAAATGGAATCGGCTAAGAAGCCTGCAAACTTGATGCCATTGGCATTCATATCATCAATTTGTGCTTGAATTTGCGCGGCGAACCAGTCACCTAAATCTTCACCCTCAAAACGATATTGATCAGGTGCTGCCACCAAACGAGTTGTAGCAGCTAAGGTCTGTCCTGTACCAAGCGCAGGCGAACAGCCCGAAGTAAGATCACTAGTACCATGATAGGCTTCTTGCGACACAATAATACCCGTACCACCACTGTATTCACGGGCAATACGAATGGCCAAATCATTCGCCTCAGAACCCGTACACATATACATGGCTTTGTTAATTTCAGTCGGTGTGGTCGCTAAAAGTTCGTCGGTATAATCTAAAATGCGCTCATGTAAATAACGAGTATGTGTATTCAACATTTGCATTTGTTCATTTACGGCATTGATTACCGCAGGATGGCAATGTCCTATACTAGCGACATTGTTATAAGCATCCAAGTATTGATTGCCTGCAGCATCCCAAAGGTATTGTCCTTGCCCTTTTACAAGATGCACTGGGTTTCGATAAAACAAGCGGTAAGATTCACCTAAATTTTGGCTACGTCGATCGGTCAGTTTTCGGGTTTCAGAATCTAGTGCACTCGCATGCTCGGCACGGAAGCTATTGGTATCCATAATGGTAGATCGCGTATTCATCTACTATTCCTCTCTCACAAACTGTTTTTTAGTGCATTTGAATGATTTTTATATTGCACACTGCTCATTTTAAAGACTTGACTTTAGAGCGCGATATGTAATTTTTGAAGTCAAATCTTATAAGATAATTTCTTCACAATACGAGTGATAGGATATCTATCTGAGCACTTTTATTATGAAAAGTGAATAAATAGCCTTTAAATGAATTCGCTAAAGAAGAGAGGTGGTCCCACATGTTTGAACAACTAAAAGCTTATTTATAAGTGATATTCTGCTCTAGTTAAGCTACCTTATTTTGTTGTGGTAGCTGGTCATAGTAAAACTCATCTGGGGTCATTTTGTCCAGAGAGGGCGTTCAAAATTCTGTGTCAGTAAATTTGACTAGATTTTAATTATATCATCTAATCGACCTTCAAAGTAAATGGATAATTGAGTAATCGTTTGTCCCCATTCCTGAATAGGCATTGTCCATTTTTCTGATGCCTGTTGAATACCAATATACAGTAATTTCATCAGACTATCCTCATTGGGGAAAGCTCCTTTGGTTTTGGTTAGTTTACGGAATTGACGATGTACGGCTTCAACGGCATTGGTGGTGTAAATCGGCTTCCTAATCGCTTTAGGATATTTGACATAGGCGGATAGTAGATGCCATTTGGTACGCCACGACTGAATGACCACACCATATTTTTCGCCCCATTTTGCTTCTAGCTCATCCAGTGCTACTTCTGCCGCTCCTTTGGTATCAGCACGGTAAATTGGCTTTAAATCAGCCATAAATGGCTTCTGATCTTTACTGGCAACATAGCGTAAGGAATTACGGATTTGATGAACGATACACAGTTGTATTTCTGTTTGAGGGTAAATCGCTGCTATGGCTTCGGGGAAACCTTTTAGTCCATCTACACAGGCAATCAGAATATCCTGAACACCACGATTTTGTAGGTCTGTCAGTACACTAAGCCAATGGTTCGCCCCTTCGCTTTCCGATAAATGCAAGCCGAGTAGTTCCTTCTTACCTTCAACATTTAAAGCTAAAATGGTATAGATCGCTTTGCTCACATAAACACCTTTATCCTTCACTTTGTAATGTATGGCATCTAACCAAACAAAGGGATAAATTGTATCGAGTGGGCGTTGTTTCCATGCTTGTAACTGAGGGAGGAGCTTATCTGTAATATTGGTGATAGCACCATCTGAAATCTCCAATCCATACATATCAGCAACATGCTTTTGAATATCACGATAGCTCATACCAAGTGCATAGAGTGATATGATTTTATTGTCAATTTCTTCTGATAATTTGGTCTGGTTCTTTTTAACTAACTGTGGCTCAAATTCACCATTTCGATCTCTAGGGGTTTCAAGCTCAAATGAACCTGATGTAGATTTTACGGTCTTGCGAGTATAGCCATTGCGGCGATTACCTTGTTTCGGATTCGCTTCAATGTAATTCTCGATTTCTGCTTCAAGAGCAGCTTCGGTCAGTTGTTTAATTAAAGGGGTGAGTATGCCATTTTCTCCAGTCAGTGCTTGTCCTGACTGGAGTTGTTTTAAGGCTGTTTCAAAATCAAATGTAGTTGCCATAATGCATCATTCCTGTTTTTAACAGTTTAAGGAAATGACACAGTTTTTTGAACACTACCGTGCAAAATACTGGATAAAACGACCACCTATTCCTGTTCGTAACATACCAGTCATTCCTATTTCTTGAACCACTTGGATATGAGACAAAATCTCATATCCTTTTAACTGGTTACATAGCTAATTTTGCGGATACTAAACGATTCATACTTACACCACGTTCTGCTGCTTCTAATGCTAGTTTTTGATGAACCATTGATGGAACACGTACAGCAAAACGACCACTATATTTCTTCTCTGAAAGTGGCACTGGTACTTTTTCATTATTACTGATCATATCGGCTACAACCTCAGCAACAACATTAACAATACCTGAAAATGCTTTAGATTGATCTGCATCAAGCCAAGATAATGATGGAAATTCAGCACATTGTCCAACGTATTCATTATCTTCTGCTGACCACATAACACGGTAAGTATATTGCTTACTATCCATTTTCCACCTCACAATACGTTAAGTTTATCGAGTGCAGCCAAAACTTGCTTCACTTGGTATGGTTTAGCTTTCCCACCATCATCTTGAAGGTTTATACGAGGATCGCCTTGCCACGGTGTTTTAAATACGGTGTGACTACCACCTGTTTGTCTTGGCTCACCAAAATACTGTTTGCAAACCTTGATTAAATCCACAAAACGAATATTTTTTGGATTATTCCGCATTTGCTCTATGAGTTGATCAATATTAGCCATTAATATGCCCAATAATTCCAATCTCTAAATAGTATCTATAATGGTACTATTATTCAAGTGCTGATTTCACCATCACCATGTACAAGCCAAGACGGATTAACCTTTAGATACTCTGCTATTTCTCGAAGTTGATGGAAAGATGGTTCATGTTTACCTTGTATCCAATCTAATACAGGTTCAGCAGTTTCATATCCTAGTTGTTCAGCAATGTGTGTATATTTAATTTCTTTTACCTGTAATGAATTAAACAACTCTATTGCTTTAGTTAAGCGATTTGATAGTTCTTTCTTGCGATCAATAAGTTGATATTGGTTCAATACACTATTATTGTCTAATTTTTTAAAGTTAAAGCTATTTTCTAATCGTGCCACAATTTCAGCATTCATAGATCGTTTCAAGCCTTGAGCTTCATTTTCAATTTTTAACTTTAATGTTGTTGGTAATCTAAGTTTAAATTGTGTATCTAATGTTTGTGGTTTATTCATTTTCGGCTCATTACGAAAGGAACGACTGGTACGTTACGAACAAGAATGGGTGGTATGTTTATGCAGGAATATGCAACTAAGTGTAAGCCCAAAATAGAAATGTCTATATTCTCACCAATAAAAATGTCTAGTTTATGATGGCTTAAACATCATGGACTGGATATGAAATATAGATGCTGATCACTATGTCTGACAAAGAAATTCAACGTCTTGCTGTTCTGCAAGACGTTCGAGATCATCGTATTACACAAGTCCGTGCTGCAGAAATTCTTAATCTTTCAACCCGTCAAATAACCCGATTATTGCACAAGCTAAAGCAAGATGGTGTTTCAGGCCTGATACATGCCAGTCGTGGTCAACCAGGTCATCGTCGCCATGATGATTTATTAAAATCGAAATTTTTTCTATTATTTCTGAACATCTGCTTGGATTTGGACCCACCTTGGCTCATGAGAAGCTCAGCAGCATGTTTGCCCTAGATATCCCGGTAGAAACGCTTCGGCGCTGGATGACGGCAAATGACCTCTGGATTCCTCGATCCAAGCGCCTTAAACGTCCATATCAGCCACACTATAACCGTGATTGCTTCGGTGAGCTAATCCAGATTGATGGCTCATATCATGACTGGTTCGAAGGACGCGCTGCTAAGTGCTGCTTGCTGGTTTATATCGATGATGCTACTGGAAAGCTGTTGCATCTGCGCTTTTGTGAGGCCGAAACGACCTTTGACTATATGCTTTCAACCCGAGCCTACATTGAACAATACGGCAAACATCTGGCCTTTTATAGCGACAAACATTAGGTCTTCCGAGTGAACCAAAAATCTAGCCTAAACAGCCAGATCACGCAATTTGGCCGGATTCTGAATGAGTTAAACATTGATATTATCTTTGCCAACTCACCACAGGCTAAAGGTCGCGTAGAACGCGCGAATAGAACCCTTCAAGACCGGTTGATCAAGGAGATGCGTTTGGAAGGCATCAGTTCAATTGCCGAAGCCAATGCATGGCTACCCTGCTTCATTGAGCACTTCAATCAGAAATTTGCCAAGTGTGCGAGAAACTCGAAGAATTTACATCTACCCCTAACCGAATCTAATCTTGAACTGGATGATATTTTTACCTGGCAGGAACCGCGTAAGGTCACGAAGAACCTAACCATCACGTATGATAAATGTATTTATATACTTGAACCGACAGAGCTGAATCATAAGCTTGCTGGGCAATACATTTCAATTCTAGAGTATCCAGATGGCACTTTGGCCCTCATGCATGAAGGACGAAAGCTCAACTACAGCATCTTCAATAAATTGGCTGGGCTGCAGCAAAATGAGATTGTTGAGAATAAACGGTTAGGTTCAGTCCTGGCTCATATCCAGCAACAGCATGAAGAGTTGGAAAAACAGAATAAACGTTCCCGTCTCAAGAAGAGTATGCCAAGTCGTAAAGCTCAGAAAGCTGTTATTGAACAAAGAAATTTAAATCCTGTGCTTGACTCTTGCAGTTAAAAACAGGACATTTTAAATGGTTTATCGCATAGACATTTTAATTGGTGAATAACAGTGTTTTTAATATTACTTTAAGATCAGTATCTTATCGTTATTCATACCCTCTGGAACGTTCTCGTTCAACCGACTTGGAAACAAGTCGGTTTCTTTTTAAGTAAAACTGTAACTTTTAGCCAATAAAATTGATCAAAAAACATTCGTTTTTGCATTTTTTCCTGATTTCTCAAGGGTCACAGTTCATAAATAATCCCCAATTTCTGCGGACAACTCTTGGGATAAAATAGGCCAACTTTGTAAGCTAAAACTTACATGAATTTAAGATTTTTGAGGATTGGTAATCCAAAGCATTAGCCCTATGATGAATACATAAGGGAACTGGATGTTTCCAGAAAACAAGAATAAGAAAATAGCGCAAGGAATGGGCAGCACGAGATCAGTAAGACGAGCACCCCGATATGAAAAAGCCCGACAGGATGTCGGGCTTTTTTATTGCCTTATGATTTTAATTTCACTTTGACTTTACAAGATTTAATGTTAAGATATATATCAATGATATATATCTTGGTTTCGGGAGGTAATTATGGAAATTGCGAAAGTATTTCAAACTGGTCGCAGTCAGGCTGTTCGCTTGCCTAAAGCCTTTCGCTTTAATGGCACGGAAGTGGCCATCAAAAGCTTCGGTCGTGGTGTATTACTCATGCCCATCGACAATCCTTGGGATGTCATGTTAGAAGCAATAAATGAGTTTGAGGTTGGATTCCAATTGGAGCGAGCTGATCAAGGCGAACAGCTCCGTGAGGAGTTCAGATGATTTACCTCTTAGACACAAATATTTGTATCTATGTCATCAACAATAAGCCTCAACAAGTTTTTGAGCGCTTTAAGCAATATCAACTCGGCCAGCTTGCGATTTCGAGTATCACGGCATCTGAGCTGGCTTTTGGTGTAGAGAAGTCTGGATCTGAACGCAATAAACAGGCGTTAAACAAGTTTTTGTCACCTTTAGAGATTCTTCCTTACGATGAACAGGCGATTTGGCATTACGCCAAATTACGCCAGAATCTTCAATCTACAGGTAAACCGATTGGCAGCTTAGATATGCTGATCGCTGCTCATGCTTTGGCATTGGATGTTGTATTAGTTACGAACAATACAAAAGAATTTGAACGAATTGATGGTCTGAAGCTAGAGAATTGGGTCTAATCGCTATATCTAGCCCGCCCTATGCAGGGCTAGAATTCGTATAAGAGATTTATGTTAAATGGATACAGCTTTTGAAAATTTTAACTTTGAATCAGAGATTTCATTTTTAATATGACGCAGA
>NZ_BBTF01000081.1:0-10919 GCF_000876115.1 Acinetobacter sp. NBRC 110496 | reverse complement strand
GGGAGCAAAATATCACTTATAGGTGTTGTTCAAATTTCCTGATCCACCTCTATAATGAATAAATTATAGACTTTAACAAAAAGGAATTTAAAATCGTTTCCATAAACCTAATACACAACAAATTTTAAAGGGTGCTTAAACTTCTTAAACATATTAGATAGTTTTAACGGTGATTGATACGAATTAACTAAAAATGTTTAAGGACTATTAGTGATGCAATGTTAAAAATAGTATAATCTTGTAAAGACAGCTTAGAAGCAGTTTTAAAAGTAAAACTGGTTCTCACAAATAACACCGACTATTTCACTGGAAAAGTTTAAAATGGTATTTAATAAACGTACTTTAGCTTTACTGATTGGTACAATCTCGCTATCAGCACACCTCTATGCCAACAACACAACCGTTAAAGTCTCACAAACTCCAATTGTATCATCTTCACCAATTCCCTTAGTTAAAGCGAATGCAATTGAACAATACTATATCAATGTTAAACATCGCTTTAATGGTGCGGAATTTGAACAACCGCCTCGTAAAATTAAGAGCATTAAACTTAACTTGAATGTTATTAATAACGGGGAAGTGGTTTTAACGGCGCACGAAGCTGATAAATCCAAGCTGGAAGACTATTTACAGCAAAACCCTAAAAACTCGGAACTATTGGCCAGTTACGTTGCTCGTATGATCAATTACAACCACGGCTATACGGTTCCTGAAAACAAGGGTAAATACAGCAAGTATGCAAGTACGACTGTATATGAAGCTCTTCTTGATGAATTGAACTATAACTTCGCAACTACGCCAGTAGTATCAGTAGATAGTTATGCAAGCCAACAACAGCTTGAATCTGCTTATCTATACATCCTTTCTCGTTTAGATCCACAAGAAAAAGCGGTGTTTTGGCAATTTGTGAACACATACAAAGTAGGGGATAAGATTGAGATCCCTGAAGGTACTGTTATAGCAGATGTCTTGAACACTTATAAAATCCAATTGAATTTTAAAGCGCCTTAATCACTAAACAGGTAAGGAATATTTAGGAACAAACTATATTATTTTTTTAAAGTTATTTTTTACCTGTTCCTATATGTAAAGAATATTCTTGGGATCAGGGTGTTGCTCCTAGAGTTCGCAATCTTATTCAGTCAGAAGATCGTGATACTCCAAGTGATAATAGTCGTGATCAAAAAAAAAGCCTACATTGTAGGCTTTTAGCTTTTTTAGATCTGTATTACTGAATTAAGTCGTCAACGGCTTCACCAAGGTAGGTTGGATCGTATTGCTTATACAAATAGTTTTCCAGAATTGGTAAATCTGGTGCTAAAACCATTCGCG
Organism: Acinetobacter sp. NBRC 110496; assembly: GCF_000876115.1. Classification (NCBI taxonomy): domain Bacteria; kingdom Pseudomonadati; phylum Pseudomonadota; class Gammaproteobacteria; order Moraxellales; family Moraxellaceae; genus Acinetobacter; species Acinetobacter sp. NBRC 110496. The sequence goes on along the minus strand of NZ_BBTF01000081.1, from coordinate 9,587 downwards.
TAATTTTAGGACGATCTTCTTCAAGGTTAAGCTTCACATGTACGGCGAAGAAATCAATGTTGTTCGTGATGAAGTCATATTCTTTACGACCAGCACTTTTGAGTTGATCAACCATACGCGAAAAGAAGCGGTTATTCGTAATAGAGCAATTCAAGAACTCTAACGCATCTTTTTCAGTAACATTAATTTCAATAATGTTATTGAGGAAGGCTAGCTCTGGTTTAATTAAGTTGCCGTTACGGTCTGCAGTTAGACATTTTGTAGAAAAGGTACCAATACCAGCCATACGACCATCATATTTCACAAAACCGTGCTCTTCAGATGCAACTAAGTTTGACGCATGAACGTATAGAGTAGGGTGGTGCTTTGTATTCCACTCTAAATCAATAACGTCAGTTTCATTTTCTACATAGAGAGTTTGTAAAAGGGATCTATTGAGGTTGGTATAGAGGACTTGATCAAGCTCTAATACTTTGCGGCGATATAGCTCAGCGAAGGCAATACCGTACTGAGATAAGATATTACATGTTGTATTGAAGCTATTGCAGTAAATCGCACGGTTATCGTTACCGCCGTCTCGATCCTCACTGACCACAATTACATGGTTCCCTAAAACACCATTGATTTTATAAACCACAATTGAGCCTAATGCGAAGTTTTGGGTAAGTAGTTCTTCACCCTCAAATCGTACTGCCGTGCAGTTTTTAATATTTTCTGCGCTTAAAGGATAATTACCCGGTGTGATGGACCACAATGTTGAGACTGGTACAAATAGAGGCTCAATAGAACTACTTAAGTCAACTCGACCAATCGTGATGATGCTTGTGCCGTTAAAACTATCGCCCTTGTGTTCTGCAACGGCTGATGTTCCGATCGTACCTGGTATTTGTGCGTTCTCTGAAGCGCTATTATTTGGTACAACTGATTCTGTCATGAAACAACTCACTAAAAGTTTTATCTTTGTTTAAAAATACCACATGATAAATAGTATTAAAACTTATACTACTATTATAAGATGATCTTTAAGATTCATAAAGGTATATTTATGCTAAACCATAAAACCCAAGTTTGTTTTTTTAATAACCTAATTGGACGTTTTTATAAAAACCATTTGATCATAGATGTTAAACCTTTAAACCTAGATTTTATTTTAGATGTTATTGAATTCCCGACATCAATTGAAGGTTTCAAAAAAGCACCTAAAGTATCAAAAATTAAAATACCTTTTACGCAACTTGCTCAGGATCTTCAGCCACAAAATTACCTAGATTTAGTCCAATCTGATGCCAAAAATCTGTATCTGCAGATTGGGCAAGAAAGACGTTATATTCACGGCGAACAAACTAATTTTTCATATGCTACATCGGTGTTTCAGCAGATCGGTGATGATGAAGTGCTCCAGCTTGAGGCTTTGAACTATGCACTGAAGCTCCAAAGCATTACTAATGGTATTCAGCAACATACAACAGCGATTGAGACATATATCGAGCTAAAGCCTTTACGATATGCGTTTAGCTTAGATACGTTCATAAGTGCAACTGCAGATCTAGATCAACCTTTCGATACTCGTGAAGCGCTTTCTGGCCATATCGTTAACCATTGGGAAAAATGGGTTAAAGCAAACAATATCACCAGTGAAAGTTCTTATGATGCGGTGCTAATAAATACCGATAAATTAATACTGGTTCGAGTCGGTATTCACTCATTCTCAGTGAAGATTACAGACCTTGAAGTGGCTGACGGCGTTATCTATGCTTCTCTTTGTGATTTAGAGCTCTTACAGGTGCTTCTACCAACGTTCTTTGATGGTATACCTTGCCGTATTACTGCATATGCCGATATGAACATTCAATATGCTGTATCGCAATATAAGACTTGGCTATCAAGTCAAAACCTGAAGAAGATCCAGTACGTTCGCAAACAAGGTATTGAGAAGTACTTGCGTAAAAAATTAGAAGATGAAAGTGACTTAATCGGTAACGCGCAACTTGCCAAAACCCTAATGAATACCAGCTATACAGAACAAACAGTCTCGTTTTTTTCTGACGCTTGGGGATTATCGTACGCAAACCATTTTGAGAAGAAAATTCGTCATGCTTTTGATCTGGTCATACAGGCTTTGGATCATGAAGGGATCTCATTAGAGCAGCTGCAGTTCATCAATAGCCTAACAAAAGGGGCAATTGAGAATGCTATTAACGAGATGCTGAACAAGACTGGTTCGCCGTTAAACGTGGTACCAACACTCACTCAAGAATTACTGTTAATTTGCGATGAATTCAATGCCAAAAAACTCAACATATCAAGTGAGCTCTTGGATGCAATCACTCAGTTTGCAGAACAATATGCAGTATCACCACTGTTGGCCATTAAGCGTGATAGCGCCGTGTATTTGCTGTATGAACCATTAGATGCCGATAATCAGTTAATTGATTATGAGTGGTTTTGTACTGCGGTATATACCAAAAATCAGTTTGTGCCTGAAGCCGATGAACAACATAAAACAAATGTAGCGGATCTTCTTAAATCGGTTGAAGTACTGCATGTATTCAAGCCGAATATCCTGTCGTGGACCAATGGCAAGGTATTTGAAACGCCAGAAGAAAAGAAAAATGCTTTTATGTTATGTCTCACACCTGAAGCATTTGAAAATCAAATAGAATTCTTACGTACTAAGAACGCAATACCAGGATATTTTAAAAACCTGATTACATCCTTAGGTGGTTTAAGTACAGTGGCCACGGAACAAGATAAATACGGTGTATTTTTGATTGAGTCGATCGCTAAAAATTCGACTGGTTTTGCATATCAAGGACAACTCTTTCCTATCGATCAAAATGCCCAAATTGACTTAGATCAATGCTCAAATTTAACGCTTAATTCTAAACTACTACCAAAAAACTACCTGACCTTTAAAAGACTAATGAGATTAAGCGATAGTTTAACGAATGGCGTTAAATAGGTTTAAGGAATATTATTATTTTTACTTTAAGTTTAAATAGTGGTTTTTTAAATGCACAAAAATAAAGTATTATACTTTCAAACATAAAACCCTTTTAAAGTTATACAGAGAATACTGAATGAAACTATTAAAAACTGCGATGGTGGGTATCCTTGGTACTGTAATAGCACATACTGCTTTTGCTTATGATGATGTACCAACCCCAAATCCAAACTTTAAAGAAGCTTACGTGGGGCTTTTAACGCCATCTAAAAACTTTAGTGTTGTTGCTGGTGGCCTTACACCTGAAATCAGCGAATATAAACTGTCTGATAGCTATTTTGAGAACAATTCAAATCAACGATACAAAGCGACAGCTCACCTTTATCAACAGATGAATACTCGACAACGAGCGATGTATTTATTAGTTCAGCACACAGCTTACTTAAACGATATTTTCTACCCTCAACGTAACCCTTTAGTTAATCCAAACGTATCAGACGAACAATTGAATGTTGAACCAGCACTTAATAAACTGCAGTCCTTACGTACTGACAAAGATATTGTCGAAAATGTTGTAGATCGTGAAACTATGCTTCAGGTATTAAAAGCACATTACGATTATTATATGCGCGATCAATTTACAGTACGTTTTTACGGTAAAAACCAAAACACATTTACTTATGGAATTGATAACTATTCTGGTTTAAAAATACGTTCGGTGGAAGGAAACTTACGCATTGTTGATCGCAAAACAGGTACATTGTTAGGTGACTCAATGGTTAAGTTAAACCACTGGATACCAGCTACCCGTACCAAAGAGCGCCGCACTATTGATATACCGTCTTCCATGCCAGAATGGAAAGACGTTGAAATTAAAGATCTTGCAATTAAATTCCAACCAACTGCAATAACAACCATGCAAGGTAAACGCATTGATATCAATAAAATCTATGCGTACAACACTGAAAAATTCAATTTCTAATGCATTAAGCGGTCTATCTCGACCGCTATTTTTATGTTTTGGTACAATTATTAACCGTAGCCTAAGCAAAAGTTATAAGTTGCTTTTCCCACTAATCAAATTAAGGTTAAAACTATGAAAAAAGCTCTCCTATCAATTGCCACTGTAATCATGGTCGGGGGATGCTCAGAAGTGCCGAATGATATGTCGCATATCGATGTTTTTTCTTCCGATCGCTACCTATCAACTGCACATCAATTTAATAAGCTTGTTGATGATACGTTTAAGTATCCTTATTCAAAAATACCGTTTTTTCTAGTGACGAAAGGGTGGAGTGTTAGTGGTCCAAAAGAGCCAGTATCGCAAATTGTATATAGTTGCTTAACTTCTAATGAGGTGGAATTGGTGACAAAAATCAAGCCATTCATGCCCGAAGTGACCTACATCAAAACACCTGAAAACCAGGTGAAAAATTGCATCATTAAACATTCAAATGACTCAATTAATGCTGATGCGCTGAATGACCTTAAAGCGTTCCCTTTATTCCAAAAATATGCAGACAATCCATTTTTACGTAAGACCGTGGATGCTGCGAAAGCAGATGGCAAAATCTCAGTAAAATAATATATGGATATTGTGCAGATTGTCATAAAATTAAGTGGAGCTGACAAACAGGTTCAGCTAGAGAAAACTATTCAAGAGCTTTAGGTATTCATATGTCGGAAAATCTATCCATGCATAGCATGTCGAATGAGGAATTGATTCAAGAATGGCTTGATAGCCTGAAGCTTGAAAATAAGTCCGACATGACGATTAATGAATACAAAAAGAGCTTACTTTTGATGTTAGAAATGCCTTTTTTTAAAGGTAAACATCTATTGGAACTAGACCGCGATTACATCACATCATTTCGGTTGCATCGAATCGATGTTGATATTGTTTCTGCAAGAACACTCAACAAAAATTTATCAGCTTTAAAAAACTTCCTGAACTATTGTCTGCGTAAGGAATATATACCTGAAAACTTCTTTTCTGACATTCGGGTTAAGTTCAAAAACCAAAGCTTACCGCGCCCGATCGCCGTGAATACGTTGAATGAGATACTTGATAACAAGACGCCATTAAATCCGAAATACAATAATCAAAAGTTAAGAGATCTAGCAGCTGCAGAAATTGCTTATTCTGGCGGTTTACGTATCTCTGAATTACATGCCATCAAACTAAGTGATATCAACCTCAGTGCTATGCAACTAAAGGTATTGGGTAAAGGAAATAATGAACGGATTGTTTTTTTAGGAAAAAAATCACTAGAGGCTATTTCTACTTGGCTTTTAGTTCGTAATCGTTGGATTTCAAAAGCTGGAGTAGAAGACTGCGGATATTTATTCATTGCACCATCTGGCAAACATATTGCGAAAAACCATTTAGGTGCATGCATTACAGCTCTGTTAAAGGCGCATGGTTCTGGAAATATTGGTAGTACTCATGCTTTGAGACATAGTTTTGCATCGCACTTGTATAACAAAACAAAAAATATTCGCGCCGTTCAGGAAATGCTAGGTCATAAATCACTATCTTCGACACAAGTATATATTCTTGTAGATCACGAAACGTTGATTAGTTCTTATAAAGATGCACATCCACGCGCTAGAGCGAACCAAGATTAATAATTTATTCGCTTCTTGTACTTCTAAAGATATATCGTAAACGATCGAAATAATTAACTTTTGATGGTGCCCGTAATGGCTAAGACTTTTGAACAAGTAAAAAAAGAATTTTTCAATACAAGGGTCATCACAAACAATCGACTACCTAAGCGTGGTGAAAGCCACAAAATTGCTGTGAAACTTGGTTTAATAGACCAAAAACAATCAACATATGTTAAAAAACAGAAACTTTCATATGTTGGCTTATCTGTAATTGAGTGTTTTGAAGAAGCTGGTTTAGATGATGTCTATATCAATGAAAAAATTGAAGAGTTTTCAGAGCTAAAAAACTATACTTCATTACATAAGGCATTAAGAATACTTGATGACGGCCACATGGCCCGTTTAGCAAAAAAATTAGAGGTTTCAGTCGATATGCTCAATGCGACATTGGCTGTGCTGAATAAAATATAAAAAACGGATTGAACCAACCCATGAATGCAAATGAGCTTTATGAAAAGTTACAGCAAATTGGTAAGCCACTGGTCCACGTAGAAAGCCTCGTATCTACAATGCAGTTGGAAATCCCTGTTGAGGAGATTGAAAAACACATTGAACTTTTCGGGGTTAATTTTTTACTGGTAGAAGTTGTTCGATATACCTTTGACGGTTTTCTATCTCCAGAGTACCAACACTATATAGACGAATTCATTGCAGAAAATGAACTGGATGAAGATGTCATTTTGAATATCAGAAATAAAACATCATCAGATATAGGCCTGGTTAATGTTGGCTTTAATCTAAATGGTTGCATCCTTGGCTTAACCCATACGGATGAATGGATGGAACATTTATTCCACTTGGTTAAGTTCATTACTGACAGTGAAAAACGCGAGAAAAGTAGGAACTTTTTGTCTGAACAAGACAAAATCAAGGAACAAAAAGTTTTAGAAAAACAAGCCAAAGAAAAAGAAAGGGAAGTGATGATTCAACAGGTAGAGGATCTCACCAATACCGATGATTTTAAATTATGCAAAACGAAGGGTGAAATATTGTTGTTTTGGGAAAAGAACATTCCTGACCTATACAAAACTCTATCCAGAACTTTTATGGAAACAATGTCTAAGAAATATATCTCTATATTGCGTGGCTCATGAAGTGATACGATATGAGGAAGAACAACGAGTAGTGCATAAATCAGCGTTCTTGAACAACGCAAACAACAATAAAAATTAGTACTCAGCATTCACCAAAGTTTTGTATTGAGAATATTTCGTCAAATTTACTGTGTCACGTACTTGGCCATATTGAATACTGCCTAGATCTGAGTAGGTAAGGTTTTTCTTTTGAGATACTGCAACCAATAATTCATAGTTATTTCTTTGATTGAGTTCAATTGCTGAAGCGATATTTTTGTCTTGGCTCACTTGAGAAGTAATGCTTTGGATCTCCTTTCTATCTGAAGCAGATACATCCAATGTAGTTAAATAAAATCCGATCGATAGAAATATTGTGGCGGTTAAAGTGAATAGGGATGCACCAGTAAGATAAACGGCGCGTAGAGTTCTATACTTTGTATAAACCACAACTGAAGATATGCAGATTGCCAAACATAGCGCAAGAATAACGGCATGTTGGTCTAGATAATCTGAGAAAAGCATTGTAAAGCCTGAAGTACAAAAACATGTTATATCACTTAGCTACCAAGCCATTTGTAGTATTTGAGACTTATCGTATATATGAAATATAAATAGCAAACCTTTGGTATATACTGAATCGGTTTAAAGTGCTGAAACAATAGGCTTTAGAAATAAAATACTAGTCAAAATGTGAATAATCAGGGGGTACACATGGGGCAAGCTAAGCAAAGAGGTACAGCTCAAGAACGTGCTGAAAGTGCAATTCAAAGTACGATTGATGCAACCTTGGCAAAGATTAAGACCGTACTTGATGGATACTATCAAGACATGCCGAATAACTTCTCGCAAGCTGAAAATTACTTTACTGGATATGTCGCTGCATTTGATATTAAAGATGGGATGGAACTTGAAGGTAAAGAGTCTGAATGGGCTTATGATGGTTTACCTACGCCTACCGCTTTACTCAAACTCGTTGAAACTGAGTTAAACGAAGTGATACGTGAAGATAAAGAGTTTTTGGATGACTTTGATCCTGAAATGTATATTGAAGAACTAGGCGAAAACTTGATGTTCTTCCGCTATATAGGTGCTTCTAGTTTCGATACGCCAGATGATGTTTTGCATAATATTCAAACAGTGTCATTTTGGGCGCCACACTTGGTCATGATTAATGGCGTATGGCATAACACTTATGATGCTGGTGCGGTCAATGATGATGGTGAAACGGTCGGCATAAGATTCTAATTCTAGAGGGGTGCATATTGATTACTGCAGCATGCACCTTATTGGTTTAAACATTGCTGTATCGACTGAGCAATATTTTCAGATATTTTCCAGATTACTTTCTGATTAGATAAGCGATTTGCTTCTTCAGGATTGGCAATCACGCCGATCTCAATTAAAACCGCCGGCTTTTGTGATTTCTTCAGGACCACTAGATTGTCATATTGATATACGCCATTTGAGGTCAAAAGCTTTTTGTTTTCACCTGGTATATTCATGCCATGGTAAGTAGAAGGGCTTTCACCAATTGATTTTAGGTTCTGGCCAATGAGATTGGCGCATTTCAAACTTTTTCCGTATTCTGGATTTTTCTTTGATACAAAAATTGAAAAACCTTTGAGTTGATTCTTGTACTTGGTCAGCTCAGTAGGTATTGAGTCGTGGTGCACCGAAATAAAAAGATTAGCATTAGGGTATCTGGTCGCACGTTGAACCAGTGAGACTTTATCTTCATTCACTGAAGATCTGAGCACTTGGACATGACGCGATTTAAGAAAGTATTCAATAGAATTGACCATGCTAAGGTTGTAAGTGTATTCAGGATAGCCGTTAGCTGCAGTAGATCCAGCTTGTTTTGGTGAATGGCCAACATCAAGTACTACTGAATTTTCAGCAAAGATAGATTGTGTAATGATTGACATTGCTAATATCGATATACATTTTAGCTTTAGCACAATTAAAACCCTTTAAGCTATTATTAGGGTTTTAAGTATATTTAATTAAAAAAAATTATTAAGGCTATTTGCATTATATGGTTTTAAAGTACTTATCATGAGAGCTCTAAATACAATTTTGGATATAAAATTTATACATCTACTGTTCACTCAGTTTGTAGAACATCACCCACGACCATTGAGTGTTCACTTCCTGAAAGGCACCTATATAGATGAATTAGAGGGTTATAAGTCTAAATGGCTCGTTCGTTCTATTCAGCGTCTTATTAAAAATTGGGTCCAATTGGGGATGATAGAGGATCTAGGGCGTTCTACTTGTCGCTCATCTAAATATTATAGATTAAGTAAGTATGGTGAGCTGTTCCTTAAAATATATAGAACGAATGCTAATGTTAACTTTTATGACAATCCTAAGTTTAAGACATTAAAAAAAGATATTTCATATCGTTATTTTACCTTTACATATTTTGCAGTTTGCCAAAACAAATCCTTTAAATTGTCAGATCTGCAAAAACTTGGTGACTGCCTGAATTACCACATTCACGGACGTTCTTGGCAGCGTAATATTAATTTGTTCATTGAAGCTGGAATTATTTCATGTGAACGTCAATGTCCATCAGAAAGTTATAATTATCATGTAATCAAAGCATCCATCCATGCATTTGTGAAATCAGAACCCATTGAACGCATTGAGTTTGAAAAAAACTTGCTGAACTTAGGTATCGTGAACAATTATGAAAAATATATAGACTACAATAATTTGCTGTTTCACGTTTTGTTTAGCAAATGGATTAACAGTCCAGTTGACTTTGGATATTTTGTCGATCAAAACTTTTACGGTGCCAGCTAAGCTCACTCAAAACATCTACGGTGTAATACACCGTAAAAAGAATTGCACCTGGTACTTGCCACTAAAAAATGACAGTGTATGACATTTTG
>NZ_BBTF01000082.1:0-10021 GCF_000876115.1 Acinetobacter sp. NBRC 110496 | reverse complement strand
AACTTTTTTAAAAAAAATAATATGAAATAGAAAAGGCTGAAATGATCAGCCTTTTATTATTAGCGAAACATAAGATTTATATTTTATTAATACCCTCACATAACTCTAATGCTAGTGGTTACATTACTGGTTGATGCAACCAGGAATAACGAACAGCAAAGTAGTATTCTTTATTAATGGCGCATGAATTAGTCATAGTAAATACCTACTAGTCTTTAGTTAGCCAAAGGAAGAAACACAGTCCGAAGATGAAGAACCCCAATGTCAAAGGAACAGAAAGAAAAAAATGTTCGACTACACCAAAGCTAAAAATGGTACCAATATTGGTTGAAATAAAAAATCCCATTACACTAAGTAGTATTGGAAAAATAGCCATGAAAAAAATGTATAGCATTACTTTCAAAACCTTGTGATTTTGGAAGAATCTACGTTTAAAAAAATCTTTGCTTGGACCACTTAAAATCATGCCTTCACCTATCGCCCATATAACTTATTAAGTTTGCCTGATGCTATTTCACTAAACTTTACGTAAATAGTGATTGCCGTTTTCGCTAATTGAATTTCAAGATGTTCGTTAATACGAATGTAATACCCTTTATTCATATTTAGATTTGTTGTTAATTCCTCGATAGCCTTATCAAAATTTTTTTCATCAATGTCTAACAATGACTCATCAGCACTGATGCTTAAATTAATTGTTTTAGCTATTTGTTCAAAAGTACGAACCATATTGAAACATTGGTCTATTTTTCTTTTCTTATTGATACCAGTACCATGAATACGTGTTTTAGGTGATTTCTCAACAAACTTAAAACTCCATATCGTATCGTATATACCGACTTGATTAGCAAGCACATCAATCAGTGATGAATTATTTGAAAGATCATTCATAACAGATAGTGCCTTACGTGCAGCATTAAGCCCAAACACTTTGCCGTTTTGTGTGCAGTACTTCGTATAGAACATTGTTTTGACCTCTAAACGATAGTTACTCTTACTGACAATCTGATTATAAACCTTGATCCAATAGATATTGCATAGTGTTAAATACAAAGGATCTTTATCAGTCTCTTTTTGTAGTTCTGGAAGTACAGCATTAAGATCTGAATGCTGGTTAAGCTGTAATATGCTTAATTGAACTTCTGGATCAAAGTTTACAAATACTTTTCTAGCATCAAGTAGCGCCGTAGCTTTATCATTAAATTCAAAAAACAACTCGTTTAGTATTTTATCTATTTCTGCCCTTTTCATAAGTGGCTAACTCCCAAAAAAAAACTCTATTGCCATTTCGCTTTCTATACAGGTCAGTGTAACTTCACCTGATTGCATGTAATTCAGTAGGTCATTACGCTTTTTTATCAGGTCCTTTTGTGAAGTAGACACATACAGATTAGTTGCACAATAGCTTTGAATCTGAGTGATCAACTTCATCTTTAAGCGTAGCAAGCTCATTGATAACCGCAGCGAGTTCTTTTTCTTGAATCAACATTTGAATACATCCTACGATTGAATAGACGAAAGGCCTGTAACCAGGCCTGGAAAATGATTACTTTGTATAAATCACATTCTTATATTGTGTTTGGAGCTTGTAGAACTCACGGTGAGATAGCTCTTTAGGGTTTTGAGCCATGATCGTATAAAACTTACGAATCTCTTGTTCCTTTTTTTCCGATGGTTCACTGATCTCAGCAATACGCACGGTTTCATACCAGCCGACTACTTGGCCATAGTCTTTAGATGCGATTTGCGCCGTAGAATAAAATACATAAGAAATAATGATGGTTGCAACACCAGTAATCGCTAGCAACGTAAATGTCGTGCGACCCCATGCAAGAAGCTTTGCTTTGTATTCATCAAGAGCAAGCAACCAAGTACCAACCATCGCAAGAGCTAAAATATCACCTAAAATCATTTTGGTTTTCCTTAAATAAATTCACCTTTCGCTTTTAATTATAGAAAATAAAACCCTTAAAACTTTTTTTCTAAAAACAATTATTCTTTTCTTAAAATATTTAAAAGGACTTATAAAACCACTTTAAGCTTTCTTAAAAACGCATACGCTGATTTTAATTGATTAAAATAAAATTCACTTTTTAATTTTTAGAGAAAAGTTAAAACCTTTTAAGGATTGATACTATGTATCTATTCCAATAGATAGGCGATCCCCTATGCACTCATTACCAGTTGACGCTAAATCAGTAAAACATTTTGCATCGAATCCTTTAAGTGATTGGGCAATAGGACTTGTCAAAGCTGATGCGGTGAATAACCACCTTAGTTTTGATGCTAACTGCACCCTTCAGTTAAGCACGGTTTTTGATTTTATTGCGATTGCGGATACCGAAGCAGAAGACTTTGAATCGCTGTTTTTAAGAGAGTTTGGTGAGGATTTCACACCATTAAGTCACCTTGAATATGAATCAGTGAATAGCTTGGCTGAAATGATTACATCGCAATATGAGACGGCGATCGAAACCGTTAGACACATCATTATTGAACGTGAATTGAACTAAGGAACTGGACGCATGAATAAGCTTGTACTTGCCATTGAGTCAGGGCGTATTACTGACGGAGAAGTTTTATTTTCACAGTTGAATCAGCTTAAATCTGGTCAAATACCCGATATGGTAAGTAGACAGCAATTTGCTGAATTGTCTGAAATGGTCAATGCCTACCAGGATGTATGGATGGATGAACCAGTAGCTTTTTTTCAGCCTATCCAAGACTTTTTAAAAGCGATTGATTTAGAAGTCTACAATGATTTCAGCACTGATTTTGACTTGTGGTACTACTACGAAGCACCAGAGCAAAAATACGAAGCAACAGTAGCAACTAAACCATTATTCACGGCACCAAAACTCACCGCTACTGGTGAAGTCTACAACTGTCTATTGACCGTTGAACAAGCTCAAAACTATCTAAATAAGGCAATTCAATTTGCTCGTGACCATAACATGCCAGTACCAAAGTCATGTAATGAACCGTTTATCGTCACAGATGGTTTAGAGGTTGGATCTGAGTTGATCTACTCAGGCGTAGGCACAGATAAAGCCGTATATACGGCAATACAGCTCATACAAGAGGCAATACTCAATAATGCTGGTAAAGAGCATGTGTTATGCCTAAGACGTTTTTCAAACAGCTTAAAACCATTGGTAAAGTCTGCATTAGGAAAGGAAGTTTACTTAACCAATTGCACACTAGGGAAGCTGGCAGATCTTCTTGATCGCCCTGAAACATGGTCAGAGTTCACAGAACACTTTAAACAAAACTAATCAAGCTCATTGCTTAAAACTTGGAGATACGAGAATGCAACTACACAATTTGAATCCTGGTACCGATAAAATTCGCCACATTCTGAAAACCGAGAGTGCTACATATAACGGCGTTCCGTCATGCGTAATCAATATCATTGGGCAAGCAAAAAAGACTGTTCCCAACTTTATTGAAGTGATTTTTGTTGAGGTTGTATTGTTTCATCCCAAAGATGGTGAAGTATACGAAATTGAAGTCAGTGCACCGTTACAGGTTGAGCCTGTTGCCGAAGCTCACCGCATTGGAATGTTCAATCCAAGCGAAGCCAGAGCGCTTATTGAGGGGGAAGTGCTGGATGTAGCAATCAACCTACAGCGCAAGGCAATTGAGGGAATGATAGAATATGATTTGCTCTCACAAGACGGCCTGGAGAAGTTCAACGCATGGAATGGGATCTCACCTGAAAGCCTATTGCTTGAAAGCTTTGAATGCGTGACCGAATACAATGGACTTCACAGCACACACTTTATGGCCAGCAAGGTGCAGCAAAAAGTAAACAAGTACCTTAAAGGAGATTTGTTCTAATCAGATCCATAAAAAAAGAGAGATTTACCCTCTCTTTTTTTGGCCATAGATTTATGGCCGTAAACGGTGTTTTTTAATTGATTAAAAAGGTTTTGGGTTCTTCAACCCATTAGGTTTTTTAACCAACCTTAATGCGATTTTTTGAGCCAGAATTGAAATAGCCATCAGCCCAACGATATAAGCTACGCATAGCAGTAAACTACCACCTTTAGTAGTCTGAATTATTTCATTCATTGGCATGGTAAGCTTGACGACTAAGCTAAAAACATACGCAAAAATTAGTAATAGAATTGAAAAAACACAAAACACTTTTGATAGATAGATCGCTTTAGTTTTTTTCATAATTGCACCATACGCCGAGTTAAATTAATCATTCAATAGCCCTGATTCGGATTGTTCAACCCATAAGATTAAATGAGGTGAGAAAGCCAAGTACTCCAGCTATACACATCACGAAAACAGCCCACAAAGATTGAGCGCCGTTAAACTGTAATGGCTTGGAATCATCAATCAACTTGAACACCCTTAAGATCCGCTGCATCACATTGTTTACACCAATCACAAAAAAGCCATAAATCACAGTAATGATTAGAAAATCATGTTGCTGGAGATGGTTACTTACAAGCTTCAACATATATAAGTAGACAAATATTGCTATTGAAGAAAGCGCATAAAAATATACAAATACACAAGGCAGATAAATTAGCAGATCTTTAGTTGTCGCACGTATATGTTCTGAACACTCATTTGATTTTTTCATTTAACAATATCCTCATTACAGATTTTTATAGCATTGGTATTTGTTCGATCAGTTGAGAACATAACTAAATGTTGTTTTTTCATAAGCATATCGACATCATCATTTAAGCTTTTTTCAAGCAAGAAATATTCAAAACCATTTAATCGACCATCACGGCACACTTCTTTTTTGGTCAGCATTGTATTAATGCTATTGAAGCCCTCATTACTTTCTTGCAAGCCTTTTAATTGAGATAAATAATCATGTTGTACTTTGGCTGGAACAGGAAATACAAAATAGAACAACAGTAGGTAGACCGTGACAGTTCCAATGAGTAGAGGTAATGCAGTTTTGCTATGAATCGGCAATTTTCTATAAATGTAATAGGTAGGAGCCACAGCTAGGTACATAAGCAGTAGCGGAAAGAACCAGACGGCATACATCACTCTTGAGTAGCTATCCCCCATTCCATGAAAGACCAAAGCCAAAACAACAACACTGGCTAACATAGCCAGTGGTATTAAAAGGAATTTTAAAGGTTGAGCCATAAACACCTGAAGCATTAAAAAGGAATGACTATCGAATTAATTTCATTAAAGAAACTGTAATCCAGTAGCTTATTGATGTTAGTAGATTTGCCCTTTCGTATCGTGCAGCAACCCACATTGAGATCTTGAAAATGAGGCAATAACGCACCAATACTGTTTGAATCAACATAAAAGACATCACGTTTAATTGAGAACGTCACTTTAGCTTTACGGTTATTGTCATTTAGCTTTACATGAAGTTCTTTGTTCTCATTTTTAAGAGAAGTAGAAAGGATTTTACAGTCTTGTTGAATACGCTGGTGAATAGCAACAACAAGGTCACTATAAGAGCTTGCATAAACGAATAGCTTGTCAGTTAAGACTTCTACACAACCATTGTTATATTCAAAATCTAAATCAATCATTACGCATTTCATTAAAGCCATTTCCACTACTCCAAGTTTTAAGCGTTGTGCTTATTTAATTTAATTATAGTGGAAAAGTTAGCTTATAAATTTTTAAAAAAAAATTAATGACCATGGTTTTTATTAAAATATCTATATAGACAATTAAGCTAATTAAGTGGGCAATTATGAATATGTTGGTAAATATAAAAAGAGAAGTGCAAGCATCTGAATTAGACTTTGTTGAAGTCGAAAAGCTAATTTTGCAATGCGAAAAAGCAAAATCGTCAATAAAGGTCATTTATGAAGCCATCAAAGATATTGAACTTGATGCTTATCAGATTGTGAGTGCAATCACTCGAAAATCATATTCATCATCATTCAACACTGAAGAATCTGCTTTAAAACAAATATCATCATGCTTCTGGAGGAAGTTAACTGAGATCATCAATCTTAGAAACTTCATATCTGAAAAAGAATATGATGCGTTGCAAGATAAAATTGTTCGCCATGAAATTGAAGATTTCACGATGGATAACGTGAATGTATTCTTAGAATCTATCTGGTCTACACGCCACATGGCATATGCACGTAAAGTTGATTCCTTGTTTAGCCAATTATCAAGCAAATACAAAACCAATCTTGGTGCTGGTATTAACCCGTGCGTGATCATTCATCACAATAGCTACCATTCTTATTGCAGAAGAGATAATTTAGTGGACGAAGTACGCTTTATAGCAAGGCAGTTATTTGGCAAACCTTTAGACCACACCAGATTAGATAAACTCAGTTTACACCGTGGTATCTGGCATAGCATTGATGATAATTTATTACGCATTAAGATCTACGAAAACGGTAACTGTCATATCTTGTTTAATCAATGCGTAGTTGATCGCATTAACCAGGTATTAAACCTGTTATATCCGAATCAAATTGGCATAGATCCAAATGTAAAACACAAACGCCGTGCGTATGATGAACCTATTTTGTAAAGCACATTAAAAAACCCTCAAAAACTATTGAGGGTTTTTTTAGCTATATACGGCACCAGTTTTTGCGATCGTGCCACTTTCATTTGTTTTTTATCCAAACCACTAAAGCGATGCCCCCTTTTGGTTTGTTGCTGTAAGCCACATTGCAATAAGTTCGTGTTCTGGTGTATCAGCAAGCACCGTCACGTTATAGCCACCGCTAAACTGGTGTAATTCAGCACAGTGCTCAACATCAGACGCCGTGAGTACCAATTCAACATCAAAATATTGAATCACTTTAAGCACCTGGTACTTAGCTTTAAAGAATCCGTTGTTTTCAGCTAATTTCATCGCTTCAGCAATGGTGATGTTTTCAAGTACAAGACGGTCTTGAGCTGGTTTATCTTCATATGTTTTAAAACTTAACAAAGATGCATTTTCATCAACGATATAAAGGTTGGCACATAACGCACGTTGCTTGATATGCTCGATTTTATATTCATGGTGATTCATATTTAGGATACTACGATCTAATAACAACAAGGCTATTTTAACTATGTTTTTAGGTCTAGAATCTTTTCACAAAAATACAATTCGACAGGATTAATCACTCAATCTATAAAAATTTTAATGTCAGGAATACCACTTTTAAGCAGTTGTACAAATCATTTTTATATAGCGCCATACAACACCAAAATAAAATGCTGTATCCCCTGAAGCTAGATAAGGTACAGGTGAATTATGTTTTTAGTATGGCAGAGGCAAACAATGAATAAAAATTGGTATATACAACCAATTCTAGAAGACGGCTTAATGTTCTTCTTATTCTAAGAAAACATGAAAGTAATTAAGTATAATTAAACGAACTAATTAACCCTTTAAGTATTATTAATGAATTACGGTGATTCATCTAATAGAAAAGCTTATTAAGACGCATACGATGTTTTTTAATTGATTAAAAAAAGATTGAAAATCTTATTTTCGAGAAAAGTTAGCCAGGTTGTTTTTGCTCATAAAATAGAACTATCAAAAGCAGAAAGCTTAAAACTTGGAGTGAACAGCATGTCAAATTTAAACGCTCAATCAGTACAGTTACAAGGCACTTTATATATCGGTTTCCCTAAAACTTTTAGCGGTGCTCACATGGAAAAATTGGTTGATGAAATATCAGATTACATCGACAACAACTGTGATTTAACCCTTGCTGATCTTCAAGCTGATAGTGATTATGCTCAACTTCAATTTCAACAGCACAAGCCGACATTGGCAGATAAAACAAATTTCTTCTTCATGGACGTTGAAATCTACGTTGCAACATTAAAAGAAAACTTTGGTCATACATCAGTACTCGACCAAGTTACCTCAGTAAATATCTTTGGCAAAAACCTTGAAGACATTTGCATGTTAATGGCTCAAAACGGCTACGCATACGACCGTATAGAAGATTGTTGGTCACGCGAACTTTCATAATTCAATTCACCCATACGCACGGATAACGTGCGTATGCCACTGAATCGCACTTGAGGATATAAACAATGCAAAACCTAATTACAGCGCATTGCGAGCTAACTATCAAACATGATGAAACACAGCAAAAAAATGTCGGGCCTGTTGTTGTGACGTTTGGGGCGATCTTTACTGCTGAGTCGGTGAATGAACTGTTTTGCGCTATATGCCAAGACGGAATCAGATTTAAAGCAATCTATAACCCCGACAATATGTATTTTTTACGCCATGAACTAAGCCCAATTGCTGATTTGTCAGTTAAGACAGACCAAGACGGCAACATTATTGTCAGTGTGATTGCATCCACTAGCCCATATTTTGAGATCAAAGTACTAAAAAATGGTTTTACCAACTCAGACACTTTAAACAGTTCTGCGATTCGCACGTTGATTCGCAACCATCAAAGCACATTCCAAGAGCAAATTTCTGACTACTTTGAAACAGACCCAATTTTTAAAACCATGCAATCAATTTTTGCACACACGTATTTAAGCCGATAAGGAACTTCACCATGACGACCGCTACTGCTACCGCTGAAAAGACCGTGTTCAAACGTGAAACGTTGGAGCTGAAGAACATCCATGTTTACACCCAAAACGACCGCATTAACCAAAACAGTCCCGTTGGCGACCGTGCATACGACAATGGATTAGTGAAAGACATCCTGTTCAGCCCTATCCTTTGGGCTACCCCTGAATTTTCATCTAGCTATGTCACTCAGATTCAAATTAAAGGCACACGCATTTATGATTCACTTTGCAGTTATACTGGCGTTCGCACCTATTTTTATAAGTTAGCTGACAGTGAGTTTGGGTGCATGTATCAAAAACGTCCGTACCCACAAAACGACTTTCTCTTAATTTTTGCAAACTTAACGCAAATGTTTAACGATGCAGTTTGTTACTTTGGAAACAACAGTAATAAAAACGTTTTTAAAGGTCTAAATTTTGACATCGAAAGTGGTGTTTCACGGTTCAATTTACAGCAACGTTTATTAGAGTTTTATAAGAAGTCTAAACGCCAATTGACCATCAGTGAAACAACAAGAGGAATGCTTGGTGACTCGAATCTTCGCTATAACATCTTTGTTCGCAACCAACCAAAATTGGACAAACACGGCAAGCCGTTAAAGTGCGCCAAAAAACTCATTAAGCTTTACAAAGAGCGTGGCACAGTTGCGATCTATGGCGGTGACTGCATTTCACCACTCAAGCTCGTTAAACACCAACAAATCAAGGTAGAGAGCGAAAATGGCAAGTTTTCATATACGACAGACTTCATCACGTTGTACTCAGTAGAACAAGACATGTACACCTTATATATTCCCTATTCAGTACTTGATGAAAGCTACGGAACAACTAATAAATTTTATGGTTTGCATCTCACCCAAGAAGAAGCAGAAAAAATCATCCCGAAATTATTAGAACGTACTCAAAGGTATTTAAACCATAAAAAAGATTAATACCCTTGCGTTGATCAACTAATTGATCAACTGCTGGCTTTATAAACGCAAACGATGTTTTTTAATTGATTAAAATAATTCAAAACTTAATTTTGCTAATTCAGCACCCATACTTTTACTAATGCATTTCCATCAAGCCTTAATTCAAACCATATTTAATTAACAATGAATTAACACCACTACGGCGTTATTTCTTTAATGTGGTATATGGATTTACCAACCCCCTACTTGTCTATGGCTAATTGTTCCAGTGTCAGTTAAAAATAAAATATAATTCATTCTCAAAAAATGAAAATTTGTTCACAAATGGGAACGCGAAGCAGCCTTAATTTTAAAAATACCAGTTCATCTAGACTAAATTTGAGTAAGTCTGATTAATATTGAATAAAAACCTAAGTTTTTCGCCGTATGTTTTAATCTTCAAGGGTTTAACTTTAATGAAGTTTTTTTTAAATAAACTAATTTAGTGAGTTTTGATCGTTATAATGGTTTTATCTCGAGGCATATTGCCTTAAACTTGGAGCCGTGTGATGTTAAAACTATCTAGTATCTTTTCTCATGAAGCTAGGGCA
>NZ_BBTF01000083.1:0-9176 GCF_000876115.1 Acinetobacter sp. NBRC 110496 | reverse complement strand
GGTACGGTTCAAAGGTCGAACGTTTCTTATTGAATACCATGCAATACACAGATTGCTTAATGATCTTTCCAATGCGATTGAGTATCAGGGCAGATGTATCGTCATTAGCATTTCACGAATTTGAATGTTATGTCTATGCCTTGTTGAGAGAGGTCAGGGCAAGGGAGATCAATTTATTCCGTTGCATCCATTCTGTGATCTGGAAAATGAAACATCATCCTGATCGGGGTTACTACCTCCAGATCTACTTCATTTATGCAGGACAGGCACAGGACACGACTTTATCTGACCATGCCAATAAATTGGCAGCGAAGTGGGAAGAACTCAGTAATGGTTATGGTGAAGCCTACATTGAAGAACAAGCCAAGAAAGGTTGGTCAGTGAATTGTCAGGATGACAGACAGATTCAACGTACTTTGCAATTGCTCAAGAGTGATTTCAATGCGAATAGTAAAAATCATTATTTAAGGGTGACGCGAACTCGTCGCAAGATTTTTGATTGTGAACGCATTCCTTTAAAGTTGAATTAGTTTTGTTCAGAAAAATCAATTGAGTTGTAGTTCAAAAGTGGTCTAAGGAAAACAATGCGCTTAGACCACTAATCCACTGAAGCATGAATGGGCGAATGCCTAAAAATTATAGGTATAGGTCAAGCCACTGCTGGTCGTGATGGTCACTTCACGCACGTATTCAGCTGAACAGCCTAAGTAGACCTTTGCTACCGAACCATAACGCATATTTTGGTAGTCATAAGTGCCCTTGCTTCTACAGTTACCACGATTGATTAAAACACCTGTGATGGTGGTTGGGGCATCGTTCAATGACATGATGTTTAACAAGTCGGTATAGCCTGTCATGGAGTATTGTGATTCTTCACGACGAACACGTACTTCAAACTGTTCTTGTACAGTGGGTTCAGTCACTTCCTCAGCATTATATGATTCATCTTCTAAAAAGGATTTATCTACGGGTGGAAAATCATCTTCGGATTGTTGAGGCGTTTCAGTCGCACCAGCAGTGCTATGCTCACTGGTCTGGGTATCTTTGGGCTTTGGTACATCGTTGCCTGAATTACATGCGCTTAAAGTCAGTAGCAACACACTGGATAAAACAATAGATGGAATAAAATTCATTACACATGCCTATATTTAATCGAATATTCTGATTTACAGGGTTGGGCGAAAGCCCAACTCTATGTATTTAATTTTTGGATAAATCAATTTCTTGCTTTTTATAAAGTTTGGAATTACTCAACGATCTTTTTAAATACCTTTTCGATCGGGGTGTAGTTATACAAGGTGAAATCAAAAGGAATTGGCTTTTTCAGTGGCGCATCAAATTTCTTTAATGGCGCATTTTCTATGCCGTTGAAATGTTTACGTTGAAAGGACATGGTACTTGGTTCAAGGATTGCGATTGGCTCATTTGCAGAATCAGCTTGAGTAATGTTGGTTTGATAAATGACTAAGCTATCTAATTCCAATTTATGGTTATTGAAGTTAAAAATATAACCGACATATTTTTGTCCACCAGCCGTAATGATATTTTGTGCTAACTCTGGCGTGGATGGGGCGGTGAAATTCACAATAAGATCAGATGCGAAATTCATATTCTCAAAATGTAATTGTTTCGACTCAGCATCGTAGTAAACAAAATTATCAATTGGACCATTCGGTCGGTCATTCGGTGTATAGCTGCTCGGCATGAACTGACTTTGTGAAGACGTGGCATTTAAACTGAGTTCTAAAAGCTTCAAGTCATAATTTAGATGGGTATTTTTAGTATCCAGTTCTTTTTGAAGTGTCTGAATACGTTGTTGATATTGTTCTGTACTTTCAAATTGATTTTTCTGTGGTGGAATCACCTGCATCGTCGATCTTATATAATTGATAGCAGTATCATGCGCTGCACGCAAAGAATAGTCATCACCTAAAGCAAAAGTGAATGCAGGAAATTGTTGACCTGTATGTCCAATCACTAAAACTTGATTATTTTTTAAAGCCAGCAAATTTCTTAAATCATTCAGAATAGATTGGAAATGCACACAGTTTGCACAATAGTCAGCCACATCTGAATTTTCAGCAAACATCTGCAATCCAGAGATGGTTTTATACGGCGGATAAAAAGAAAAATATCCTTCGTCTTTAACGAGTTCCTGAAAGTCTTCTCCAGTCTTTGTGAGCGGAGGTGTAATTTGATTTCGAGCGATAAGCAAAGGAGAAGAAACAGCTTGTGCAGGGGCAGCATCATTCAATGACATTTTTTCAATCTTTTGAGATAGCTCTTCTTTCTGTACATTATCTTGTTGTGGTTTTGAACAGCCGACCAATGCAAGACTGGTGAGCAGCGCAATTGAAACGTATTTCATCCTATTATTTCCCCATCCAATATTTTTTAAGTTTTTAAAATGAATTATGAAATTGACTGTAATTTCAAATACATTCTGCTTGGCTGTCATAGGCTCTAGCTATGCTGTTACTGAGCACAATAAGGACAAGCCAAATAAGCTGTGCAGTACGCTCCATGATTTTTATCCAGCACAAAACACCACTGACCGAAATGAATGCAGCAGTTAATTGATGCTTTGAATCAATCAGGACACAGCAAAAGCGTGTGATAAATGAATCGGAATGAAATGCCTGATAGGCGGAGAAAGTGCAGGGGAATAAAGCACAGTAAATTGCGTCATGATTGACTCCTTGGAATTACAAGAAGTTCTACCGAATCACTGTCAATTGATTATGGTGGCAGAACGAAAGGGGGTTGACAGACTGGGATCCAAGGAACCAGCACGCACGAGGCGTCCCCCTCTCGCCCTACCATAGAAAAAAGGGGGACACGAGGGTTCCCACAACATACAAAATTACTTTCATATATCGTGCTGGATCTGCGGTCTGTCAAAACCGACTGACAATGTAGGTCAGTCCTTGCATGATAATCGTTGCGAAAAAACAGGTCAATTGATCTGTTTAATCATCATTCAAAAACTGCCTAAAACTGATGATAAAAAACGCATTCTAAAAAAATACAAATACATAGCATCTAATTGAGAACGGTGTTTCTCTATTCGAGATCGCACCAAGACATGCTTCAGCTACATCGCAATCATTTTGCCTGCTTCCCCAGCAGGCTTTTTTTATTCATTTACAGGAACTACCACAATGAGTTTGCCATGTCCTTACTGCCAGTCCAGAGAGACGGTACTACTTGAACCAACTCAACATTTACCCAGTACCTCAACCAATAACCATATTGCCAATAGTGTGATGTCACCGATGGCACTTGCCACATTAGGCGTGAGTGTTTCCAAAAGTCTAAATATCCCACCGATTGCAGGCGCAATCGTTGGAGTACTGATCGGTGGTATTTGGATGTTGATCACTGAAGATGAACAGCAACAGCCATTACAACCCATTTCACGCAGACAGTATTACTGCAATCACTGTGACCGCAGCTTTAGCCCGAATTTACGCAGTTAAGCATTCAACAAAATTCACAAATCGAACCTTATACCCATTTTAAAATTAATACAGGAATTATTCTTATGGCACATTTAGTTGAAACTATGGCATTTGTAGGACAAACCCCTTGGCATGGCTTAGGTAATCAACTCACACCGAATCAACCGTTAGAGGTCTGGGCACAGCAGGCAGGCATGGATTGGCGCATCGAATCCTCCGATGTCAGTTACATGGCACAAAACCATCGGGGGCAGAGCATTATTATGCCCTTTGAAGAACAGCGCGTACTTTACCGATCCGATACCCACGCACCTTTATCGGTAGTGAGTCAACGCTTTCAGGAAGTGCAACCGATGGAAATCCTGCATTTCTATCGTGACCTGACTGAACAATCAGGTTTTGAACTGGAAACCGCAGGTGTGCTGAAAGGTGGTAAGAAATTCTGGGCATTGGCACGTACAGGACAAAGCTCAGCCTTAAAAGGTAAGGATGTTAGTAATGGCTATATTTTATTAGCGACCGCCTGTGATGGAACGTTGGCTACCACAGCACAATTCACTTCGATCCGCGTGGTGTGTAATAACACTCTAGCTATTGCGCTCAAAGGACAAAATACCAGTGAAGGTGTTGTTAAAGTTCCGCATAGCACCAAGTTCGATGCGGATAAAGTTAAACAGCAACTGGGGATTTCAGTTCGTGCATGGGATGAACATATGTATGAAATGAAACAACTGAGTCAGCGTAAGGTGACGCAGCAAGAAGCAGCAGCTTACTTTGATGCAGTGTTTAACAATACCAGTCTAAGTACAGCAGAACAGGATGAAAGCATTGTGCAGTTCTATCGCAATGCAGCCATGCCAAATCAAACAAGCTCATCCAAAACTGACAATAAAACCGAACCGAATGGACGTGCTATGTCTAAAGTCATGACCATGTTTAACGGACATGGACGAGGTGCAGAACTCAGCTCAGCCAAGGATACTGCTTATGGTTTACTTTGCTCTATCACAGAATTCTGTGACCATGAACGAAGAGCGATGAGCACAGATCATCGTTTAGATTCAGCTTGGTTTGGCGCAGGTGCAGCCATCAAGCAGAGAGCGTTAGAACAAGCCCTGCGAATGGTGGCTTAAAACTATTTGACTTACTGAAATTATTTTCAGTTTTATTTAAGCTTAGCCAATTAATTTAAACATACAGTAAAGCCGTAACAAGCATTGCAATTCTCATTTCGCCACATCATCCCCGATGTGGCTTTTTTTATGCCCGAAATTCAGCTTTTACGCTTTTACTCATACAGGAATATTTCTAATGAATAGCCATACTCAAATTCAAAACACACTAAATAACCCACCACTACAATCTTATTCACCAAACCAGAATCCATCCACTCAAAACTCACCGACCCAGCAGATTGAAGTCGGAACTCGAACTAAACGTGATCGACCGAATACGCAACCACGTAAAACCAAAGCTCCAGTAGCCAAACGTCTTGCTAACACCAAACAGATGAATTACCAGCAATGGCTAGAGGTCAGAAAACAGGGCATTGGCAGTAGTGATGCCGCTACCGCCTGTGGACTGAATCCCTATATGTCGATGCTGGAACTGTGGATGATCAAAACAGGACGGATGCAACAAAACATCGAGGATGAAAGTGCAGGCTATGCGCCATTGTACTGGGGCAAGCAGTTAGAACCCTTGGTCGCGGAATACTACAGCATGCACACCAACCATAAAGTCCGTCGGGTTAATGCAGTGCTACAGCATCCTGATGAAGATAAACACTTTATGCTCGCCAATTTGGATTATGCCGTGGTGGGTAGTGAAGAAGTTCAAATCTTGGAATGTAAAACCGTTGGAGAATATGGTTCAAAACTCTGGCGAGATGGTGTACCACTTTATGTTCTTTGCCAAGTGCAACATCAATTGGCAGTGACAGGAAAACAAGCCGCTCATATCTGTGCCTTAATCTGTGGACATGAAACTAAAATCTATAAAGTGACACGCAACGAAACTGTGATTCAGCACATCATTAATGCCGAACGTCACTTCTGGCAGTGTGTGGAGTCGGATATTCCGCCGAGTGTCGATGCTTCTGACTCCGCAGCGAGAGCATTACAACAACTCTATCCTGAACAGATTCCACTATTGGTTGAAGATCTGACCCAAAATGAACAAGCCAACTATCTATTTAACCAATTGTTAGAAGAGCGACATAAGGTTGAGCAACATCAACAGTATTTTGATGAGTTAAAACATCAACTACAAATGCTGATGAAAGAGGCTGAGCGAGCTGTATTCACGGGTGGTTCAGTCACTTGGAAGAAATCACAAGACTCAATCAGCCTAGACAGTAAATCGCTTCTTAAACAGCATCCTGAATATCTACAGCAGTTTCCACAAACTAAAGCAGGGACACGACGTTTTCAGATTTATCCCAATGGTGGATAAGACTGAGATATTGAAATCCATCGCCCAAACCAACCGATCCCATGCCCCAACAGGTATGGGATTTTTTTATACCCAAAATTTATTTACCCAAATTTCAACATCTGTATAGAGGACATCACCATGATTAAAGGTTCAGCTATTACCCCACCTGTTTTGGGTCGTATCAGTATTGGCAAAATAGTAGAAAAGAATGGCAAACGACTGCCTGAAAAGGATGACCAATTTACCATTACTAGCCAAATCCAAAATAAGGATGGTTGGGTCAAACATCCACTAGATGAGCAGCTTCGTGCCAAAGCACCGAATCAAAACCAAAAGCTAAGAAGCATTCCAGTCCGTATGATCTTCAACGATCCTGAACTGAATCTACGGGCAGAGTACAGTCTGTTTGACCGCCAAACTGGACGCTTAATTTGTTCAGGCAATGGCGAAACCTGTCAGCGACTCGGACAAAACGGCATTGAACAACATCCATGTCCATCGCCTGATTTATGCCCATTGGCACAAGGTGGATTATGCAAACCCTATGGCAGACTCTACGTCAACCTAGATGAATCGGATGAGTTTGGCACATTCATCTTTAGAACCACGGGCTTTAACAGTATTCGCACTTTGGCAGCAAGGCTGAGTTATTACCATGCGGCATCGGGTGACCTGCTTTCATGTCTGCCTTTGCAACTCACATTGAGAGGAAAAAGTACCACCCAGAGTTACCGTACCCCGATCTATTACGTGGACTTAACCTTACGAGATGGCACAAACCTAAAAGATGCGATTAGCTCAGCCAAACAGATTGATGAACAGAGCAAGGCAGCAGGATTTTATCAGGAGGCATTGGATCATGTTGCTCGGCAGGGTTATGGCAATGCCAGTTTTGAGGTGGGAGGTGACGACGGACTGGATATTGTTGAAGAGTTTTACACGGATGAATCTAAATCAGAACAGCATCAGCAAGCGCATGATTTGACTCATGTTCAGGATATTCAGAAAGGGTTGCAACAGTCGGTGCAGGCTTTGAATTGATTAGGTGGAAGCAAGACGTTTTTTCTTACAGCGAGCTCTATTATTTGAGCGAAATCGCGCTCGCATCATTGATAGGGAGAAAAACATCATGAATGCGTTCACAGGTCAAACTTTTCAGATACATCAGCTTATTAGCATTAAACAGGTCGTAGAATATACTGGTATTAGTCGTTCAACTGTTTATGACATAATGAACGAAAAATCTCCGTACTACGATTCTACTTTTCCAAAGAAAATTAAAATGACGCAAAATCGCATTTGTTGGTCAGCATGGGAAATCAATCAATGGATTGAATCCAAGATGGCACAACGCTGAGAGAGCTTAGGCTCTCTTTTTTTTAGTTTTTATTTATGAATGTGGATTTATTTTTTGACTTTAGCAGTTGAGTATAAAAGCTTCAATCCCTTATTGGTATGGAAATTATTTTAGACTCTAACAAGTTTTTTGTTGTTAAACAAAATTTTAAACTACGTGTAGGTTAAAAAAGTGTAAACATCTAACAGATTACCTTTGCTGGTTTTAAAGCAATTCCAATTTTATAGGTTTTTTTAATACAACAAATTCTTCTAAGGTTGCCTGACATGCATTCAATTGCTCCGCATTTAGCTCTACACCACGTAAAGCATGCGGAATTTCTAAAGAAAAATGAATATAACGTATTCCTTTTCTATTGAGTTTGTATACAAAATTAATTGGAAGAGTTCCAATTATTGTATCTTGAGCATCTAAACGATCTAGGCTATCAAGATGATTCAGGTGTATATCAAAGTTCAAATGTTGTTGCGTCGCCCATTGTAATGCACCTACATGACGAGTTACAAAATATATAGTCATAAATAGTCTGTGGTATTAAGTTAAAAGTATGATCGCAGAAATCATACCAATGCCTTAATTTTATAAGCTTATGTTTATGACCTGTTCTTTTTGGTTGGGTTGTAGCCATTTCAAAATATGTTCAGATAGGTTGAGTAACTCTTTTTCTTGGAAAATTTTAATATCTGAATTATAAGCACGTGTGAGGTTGTAATCTTTTAGTGAATAAAGTGAAACAACAGCACGTTTTTGATTTAAACCACCGAAATCTTGTAAAGCACTGAGTTTATAAAGCACATCTTGCGCTTTATCTTCTGCCATGGTCTTGGCTGTTTTACATTCGATACAATATAAATTTGCATGATGAATAAACATGATATCCATTTCATTTGGAGTCTGATTTTTCTTAAGTTCAACATTGAGTGCCAATTCTGCTTGAGGAGTTAAGGATATTAGAACTTTGAAGCACTCATAACCTGCATAAATTTCTAACCAGCCACCTTTAACATAAGCTATAGTTTCTTTACTTTTAAATTCAATAGTGAGCGTGTCACTATTGAAGCCGAAAAAATGATTTTGCGTGATTTGAGCTAAGTTCGAAATCTCTTCTATGGTTTCTGTTTCCATAGATTTGTATTGCGCTGTTAAATTTTTATCTTCCTCGGCTAAGCATGCCAATTTATTCATAAAACTAATAAACTTTCTGCCTTTAGAGAAATCATCACGCATTTTATCAATTAAAAATTCACCATATTTCAATTCAATAATTTCAACTTCTTGGATAGGTTGCTGTTTGGTAACTTGATAACCTCGAGCCAAAACACGTTGCTGTAAGCCTAAGTTACTATTGATTGGGAAGGAGATCATATGGTCTTGTCGTTGATACCATGTGATATGATGGTCTCGGCTTTGATAAAAACATTCTGCTCGTTTTGTACCGAGGAGCATGGCTGCCCGATCTAAAACTATACTCATAATTTTGGTGCCACCCGTAACATTAAACATAAACGTATCTTTCAGTGGGTGGCTATTGACCCAGTTTAGAATCAGCTCTTGCATAGCAAACATATTAGATTCTTCATAACCATTTGGAATATTTAGAATTTCAATTTCTGCTTGAGTTATGCTATTTAAACTTTTTTTGAGGAGTTCTGTTTTACCTTCCTTATCCATGTAGTCTGTACTTAAAATTGTAATTTTTTCAATATGGCTATTATTATCCATAAAGTAGCGTGCAGACTCTAAATTGGCTTCAGGTTGCCCTGTTGTACTAAGGACTAAAATTCGCATGTTATTGTATTCAATAAAAATTCAGAATAAATATTATGTACTTTTCTTTATTTTGCAAATATATTTTAGGGGCTTAGGAAGTTAAGCATATTAAAAAGTATGGTAACTTCCTTATATGAAAGCAAAAAATAGAT
>NZ_BBTF01000084.1:0-8922 GCF_000876115.1 Acinetobacter sp. NBRC 110496 | reverse complement strand
TTGATTCCACACTATCGTTTATTAATGAAGGAAGTTTTTCAAATTGAACTGAATAATAGTGGATTTAAGAGAGGAGGATTAAAATGAATTATCAATACAGTCAAGAAGCTCAGAAACGAATTTCAGCCTTAGGTCAAGCTACAATCGTTACATTTATTGAAGATGTTCCCTTAAATATTCGTAAAGATGCTTATAAAATTCTTCCAAAAGTCCAAGGTTTTCGGCCTAATTCTCCAGCAGAGCTCAAAGAAAAGCAAAAACGATTAATCACACATTTAGCTCATCCTCAACTCAGTGTTCAAAAGACAACCGACTGGGTATGTTTTGCTTATATTTGGTATTCATGGGCAAAATTTAAATTAGGAGAAAATTTCCCAACTGGAGAAAGTATAGAGTCAACTTCTGAATCAGGGCTAGCATTTTTCTTAGAATTAAAAAAACTCTTTCCTGAAGCTGAAAGAGAAATTATTGAACAACTATTTATGTTTAGTTGCTTTCCAGAGCATGCTAATACTAATGAAATGTTTATCCATTTCAAAACAGCCAAAGTTATTGAAAGAGAAAGAATGATTAATGGGTTTTCCTCCCGTTTAGAACAGATTGAACGAAGTTTTAATAAAGTAAAAAATAATACATTAGATGCTATTAAACGTTTAGATAATTTTGAGCCTTATTTCAGTTCTTTTAATGATAGTCTAGAAGAAACTATTAGAAAATCTAATAGTAACTCAAAAGAAATAAATTTGTTACGAGATGGTTTGGAAAATAATTTTAAAAAAATTGATTTTGTTCAAGAGGTTGTGGATAAATTTTTTGTTTCTGAAAGTGATGTAAAAAAAGAGATTACGGAAGTTAGTTTACAAGTTTCATCTCTGAAAATGGATATTCAGGAGCTCTCTATTAATATAAAAGAATTGCAAGAAGAAAAAAAAGATTTGATGAGTATAAAAAATATTGTAACGGGTCTTTTAGAACGTGAAAAACAGAAAGAAAATAGTTTAAAAGTTATAGATGATTTAATTGCTCAGGTTACTATGCTAGAGGGTATGTCATTAAACCAGAATAATGAAGCAGATATAAAGCAAACTAATAGATTAGTAGAGTATGAAGTAGAAGGAGATTTAGTTGATATTTCCTCTGTTAAAGAGGCTTGTAATTTGGTCGCATTTAATCTTAAAGCCGTGGGAGTTATTAAGTCTGAAGTAATTGCTCGACAAATTATTGCGACTTTTATAGCTGGACAGATAGTACAATTTTCAGGATCACTTGCTAATTTAATAGCAGATGCTGTCGCGGCGGCTATTGGAGGTCCAATCTATCATGAGTGGCGAGTACCGATTGGTTTAATAGATGGTGATAAAGGAACTGATTACATTGAAAAAACTATTAATACTTCAGGTTGTTTAATATTAAAAGGTGTAAATCTTTCTGCTTTTGAAGTTTATGGTGCTGAAATTCGAGATATTGTTATACGGAGACAATATGGTTTTCTAGAGTTTGGACGATTAGCTTTAATTGCAACTTGGACTAAGGGACCTGCAACTTTTCCCGATGGTGGTACAGTTACTGAGTTAGGCCCTTTATTTGATACAGATACTATAAAAATGAGAGGGGTAACTAGTAAATTCCCTTCGTGGAAGTATGGAAATCTTTTGGAAAAAAACTGGAATACTCTTGAGGGACTTGAATTTGATGAAGCGCTTTCAAAAGTTGATGACCTGAAAGAGATTTTAAGAGAGGTAAATTTTGAGGGTGGTAATCTATGGCGTCGTTTAATTGTTAATTATCTTCAGATTCTTAGTGCTATACCAAGTGATGTTTCCAAAGATGATCTTCATTTTTTATTAGTTTCATGGATTATTCCTTGGGCCAGAATACTAGGGGAACCAGTTGTTGAGATTACACGTATTGCAGAGAGAGAATTAGTAGAACAGCGAGAAATATCTGATTAAGGGGATGATATGAAGCTGAAATCTTTATCCGTTTTGGAAGCAGAAAAGTTTATTGCTAGAGAATTAAATTGTTATCTAGTGGGAGAGGGGGTGCGAATTTCAGCTATATCTGAGTGTCTAAGAGCAATGATGTATATTTGCTCGCAAGAACATGGGGTATGGCAACCTATATCGTCCATAAGGCTTACCAATATGGTACGTCATAGGTTCAGACTTATATGGAATAATTTAGACGATAAAGAAAATAATAATGATCTAACTGTGCTTGATTTATTAAATGATTTACATGACTTGGGCGACATGGTTCGGCTTCATGGTGGAAGATGGCTTCCTGCTCCTCCCCATGTTTTAAATATTGATGGTGGTAAGGCAATTTTATTTGGAGGAGGGGCTTTGAATACACTCCCTTCACCAGTTATTGCATCAATAAGGGTAAGTGGAAGAGTCCGGATAATTGAGCAAGCTATTTGTGACAATTGGGCAGAAGTATGGAGTATTGATGAATGGATTGGTCTACCTTATGAAAATCTTGATGTATGGTCTGTGCATTTTTTGAAAGAAGCTACTAAGAAATTTGTTAATGTGCCTGATGATTTGGGTGAGGTACTAATATATTTAAAAGGTAAATGGATGCAACTTACTGAAGTAACGAAAATAGATAATAGCCTAAACCTTTGTAAAACTGTATGTGGACAAAATGTAAACTATTTTATTGGTGAATTTAATCACGGAAGAGCTCAAAAACTTGCTTCTATAAATTTTGATGATGCAAAACGTCTACGTTTTTATTTGGATGCCCGCTATGGTCGGCCTATTAGACTTAGAGCTGTAATGGGTAAGGACTTATTAATATTAAAGCTAAAACGTAGTTTACCAAAAAATGAGGCAAAAGTTCTTCTGCTTGGTTGGCAAAATTATTTATCTAAGACCCAACATTCCTATGAAAAAGAATATACATTTCCTGTAGAAGTAATGCCTGTTATTCGTAAAGTTTGCGAGAGACTTAGAATTGTGTTGGAAGAATGTATTGATGGAGGGGCGAATCGATGAATACTAAAGGGAACATAATAGAAGCATCTGGTGTACATGAAACTGTAAAAAGTTTAGCTAAAAGTCTTCGTCAGTATATTGAGGCTCAATACCATATTCGTGATGAGAGTTTGATCCAGGAAAGACATGCATTACTTAAACAAGTAGGTACTATTGCTCAAGTTCCTTATATTGAGTCTACATTAGTTTATAAACAGATCGACTCGTATGAAGAACTACCTATTCCGAAACCAGCTATAAGTGCCCTTACCAAAATTGCTGAATTAAATATAGGTTTATTTCCTAAACCTTATACACATCAAGCTCAAGCTTTAGCTGCATTCTTGGGAGAGGAAGCTGCTGATCTTGTAGTAGCCACTGGTACAGGTTCAGGGAAAACAGAAAGTTTTTTGATGCCTATTATAGGGACATTGGCAATAGAAGGTGAAGAAAGGCCTGAATCAGCTATTTTACCTGGTTGTAGGGCAATGCTGTTATATCCAATGAATGCATTGGTTAATGATCAACTTGCACGTATTCGTCGACTTCTTGGTAATTCAGAGGCTGCGAATATTTTATTAAATAAGAGAAAAAAACCTATACGTTTTGGAAGTTATACTGGACGAACACCTTATCCAGGACAAAGATCTGCTCAAAGAGATGAGCGATTTATTAAACCGCTTTTTGAGGAGTTCTATAATAAGATTTCGAAAAAAACAGAAATTAAGAAAGAGTTGGAGCGAATAGGTCGTTGGCCTAGTAAAGATCTCGATAGTTTTTATAAACAAGATGCTGTTGAGAATAAAACCTATGCATCAGGTAAAAAAATTGGTAAGCCATTTACTTCTAACAATTGGAGTTCGCGTTTAAAGACTCAGCCCGATGATCGTGAACTTATGACTCGCCATGAAATGCAGCAAGAATGTCCTGAATTAATTATTACTAACTATTCAATGCTCGAATATATGCTTATGCGGCCTATTGAGAGTGAAATCTTCGAGCAAACTAAAAATTGGCTTAAATCAGATTCAAGGAATGAATTCATTTTAGTTATTGATGAGGCTCATATGTACCGAGGTGCTGGGGGGGCTGAGGTAGCACTGTTAATCAGGCGTCTTTGCGCACGGTTAGAAATTCCTCGTGAACGTATGCGATGTATATTAACTAGCGCAAGTCTTGGGGTTGGCCAAACAGCCATTGAGGATGGTAAACGTTTCGCACGTGATTTAACAGGTTTACAAGAAAGTTCTTTTCGAGATTTTAAGGTAATTCAAGGTACTACAGAGTCTCGTTTAATAGCAAGAAATGCAACATCAAATGAGGTGGAAGCATTAGCTAAGTTTAATTTAGCTGCTTTCCAAAATGCTGTTAATAATTTAAATGATGCATTAATTGCTATTAATGAACTTGCAAGTAATTTGGGATGGAAAGTATCAGTTCTCAAAGATTATGAAGAATTAAGAAATTGGCTTTTTGAGAATATGGAGGGGTTCGGTCCCCTTGAAAGTCTCATTTCAAAGGTATCAGGTAAGGCTGTTAGACTCGATGATCTCCGAGATGAGTTATTTCCTGGGTATACCTTAGATAAATCTATAAAAGCTATGGACGTTTTGCTTGCTCTCGGGAGTAGTGCTAGACGTACTTCAGATGGGCGCATTTTAATTCCAACACGTCTTCATCTCTTTCACCGAGGCTTACCAGGATTATTTGCATGTGTGAATCCTGTCTGTTCAGAAAGACTTGCAAGTCGCCAAAGACCCTCTTTGTTAGGTCGTCTTCATACTAAACCTATGAATTGGTGTGGTTGCGAAGAGAAAGGAAGAGTATATGAGCTACTTACACACCGTGATTGCGGAGCAGCATTTATCCGTGGTTATGTTAACTCGGATATGGATTTTGTTTGGGATCAGCCGAGTGGCCCTTTATCGCTGGATGGTGTTGCTAATCTTATTCCTATTGAAATTTTAATTGAAGAAGATGTACATCCACGTAGTCGTTATAGAGAAATGTGGTTACATATTTCAACTGGTAGACTTTTATCTATTTGTCCATCTAATCCTTCGGGATTTCGAAAGGTTCGTGTACCAGATAAACCAGCAGTCGAACCAGAGATTGTATTTGATGAGTGCCCTATTTGCATCCGTAAAACACGTAGTTCTAAGAGTGAAACTTCTAAAATTATGGATCATCTGACCAAAGGTGAGGATCCTTTCACGACTTTAATTAGAACGCAGATGATTCGGCAACCAGCTAGCCGTTCTTTCGATGCTAAACATCCTAATGGTGGTAGAAAAGTGCTCATCTTTTCTGATGGGCGACAAAAAGCAGCTCGATTAGCTCGAGATATGCCTCGCAATATTGAACTTGATGTATTCCGACAAGTGATTGCTCTTGCTTGTGTTCGATTGGAAAAAATTTCAAAGGAAGCAAAACCTAATGCCAATCTCTATCTTGCTTTCATATCTATTTTATCTGAGCATGACTTATCTATTTTTGACGGATACGATGCAAAAAAGATTGAGACTATTCGTAATGAATTTGAGCGCGACTATGATGGTAGTTTAAAGCAAGCTTTCGATGATGATTTTTGTCCGCCAGATATCCCTGCAAGATACCAAATAGTTTTGCTTAAATTACTTTGTAGTAACTATTATTCACTTTCAGGAACAACTGTTGGTTTTGTTGAACCTGTAAAAACAAAACTTTCAAAACTAAAGAATGAGATAAAAAACGCAGGACTAACTATCGATGACGAAGATGTCTATGCGCTCGCAGTAGTTTGGATTGATACATTGTTGCAAGATTTTGCCTTTGATGAAACTATAGATCCGACAATTCGTAGTAAAGCTGCTGGCTATTACAAGCCAGATTGGGGTAGTAAAGGAAAATTTGGAGCCGCATTTAGAGAAGCTCTTATTGTTCGGTTAGGATGGAATAATGAAATTGTTGAGATTGTTGAATCTATATTCTGTAAGCAATTAGCAAGTAAAAAAGATGATGTGTGGTTTCTCTCTACTAATTCACTTCGCTTGAAAATTGATTTATATCATGTTTGGACTCAATGTATAGAATGTACTGCTCTCATGCCTTTGGCTTTTAATGATAGGATTTGTTTAGCCTGCGGCAGTGATGATACAAAGCCAGTTGATCCTGTGGAAAATAATTATATAGCTGCACGTAAAGGTTTTTGGCGCTTACCTATACATGATGCTCTTACAGCAAACTATAGATTGTCAAATTTAAGTGTAGAAGAACACACAGCTCAATTATCCCATCGAGATAATAATAGTGTTCATGCTACTACTGAACTTTATGAACTTAGATTTCAAGACGTACTTATAGATGATTCTGATAGACCAATAGACGTTCTTAGCTGTACTACAACAATGGAAGTAGGAGTAGATATTGGTTCATTAGTCGCTGTAGCATTAAGGAATGTGCCACCTCAGCGTGAAAATTATCAGCAACGAGCTGGGCGGGCAGGGCGTAGAGGCTCTTCTGTTTCGACAGTTGTGACATATTCGCAGACAGGACCTCATGATAGTTATTATTTCTTAAATCCAGAACATATTGTAGCAGGTCCGCCACGTACTCCAGAAGTAAAAGTTGATAATTCTAAAATTGCCAGAAGACATGTTCATGCTTATTTAATTCAAACCTTTTTTCATGAAATTATGAATAAAGATTTGTGTGGATCTAGTGAAAAAACTTCAATTTTGGAAAAGGCTCTTGGGCTTACAAAAGATTTTTTCCATGGAGCAACAGAGACTAACCTTAATCTTAATGGTTTTGAAGAGTGGGTTTCACGTCGTATTTTATCCACGAATGGTGATTTAAGAGGGTCTATTGTTAATTGGCTTCCTTCATCACTTGAGACTAATGGATCTACGCTTGAAGAATGGCTTGTTGAGGTTAGCAAAGATTTCTTGAAGATTTTAAGTCATCTAGGAAAAAATATATTACCTCCTAGTTCTTTAGTTACTGAACAACAGACTGAAAATAACGATCTTGAATCAAAGCTAGAACAAGAGAATTTACTTGAATTCTTATTTTTTCATGGTTTGTTACCAAGTTATGCATTCCCAACTAATTTAAGTAGCTTCTTAGTAGAAAAAGCCTCGAAGAACAGTAAAGGCTTATGGGAGACACGTACGGTTCAAAGGCCTCAACAATCTTTATCTAAAGCCCTAAGTGAATATGCTCCTGGAAGGTTAATTGTTATTGATAAAAAGACTTATCGATCGGGAGGAGTCTTTGCTGATTTTCCAACGGGTGAGATTAGTCGAGCTAAACCGCTTTTTATGGCAGCTAAGAAATTAATACACTGTGAGTTTTGTTCTTTTATGCGTGATCCACATAAACATAAAGTTCTAGAGGAGGATCATATTTGTCCTGTGTGTAAAGGAAAATTAAAAGAAGAAGTTATGATACAGCCTGAAGTTTTTGGTGCAGAGGGTGCTAAAGAACTTAGAGAAGATGATCGTGAGCAGGAAATAACCTTTGCAACAATGGCACAATTTCCACAACCTGTTGATCCTGAAAGTTTTATGTTTAAATCTTGTGGTCCAAATGCTATTTTTACTCATGCTGTCGATCAAAGGTTAGTAACAGTTAACTGGGGTAAAGAGAATGGAGAGTTAGGAGGGTTTTCTGTATGTACTGATTGTGGTCGAGCTACTGTCTACAATCCTCATGAACTACCTGAAAGGCCTCATTCTCGTCCATATCAAAGTTCAAAAATGCAATGTTCTGGTGAATATGAGCGCGTTATTTTAGGATATGATTTCCGGACTGATTTATTGTTATTAAGATTGAAAGTTTCATCACCGATTGTGAATGATACAACTAATCCTATATCTCTATATATACTTGAAGATGCTCTTCATACGATTGCTGAAGCATTACGATTGGCAGCAAGTCGCCATCCTCAATTGGATATTGATCCTGCTGAGTTTGGTTCCAGTTTTCGTGTCGTACCAGCTTTAGAAACCCAGCAAGCTCGCATGTTAGATGTTTTTCTATATGACACCCTTTCAGGCGGTGGGGGATATGCTGAAGTTGTTTCAAGAAACTTAACAGAAATTCTGAATGCTACGTTAGCTTTATTAGATAATTGCTCATGTGATACTTCCTGTACAGAATGTCTGAATCACTTTCATAACCAACATATCCAAAGTCGTTTAGATAGAAGACTTGGTGCATCACTTCTAAGATATGCTATTCATGGAGAAGAACCCTCTTATTCGCTACCTCATGTACAGATAAATACAATGTCACAACTGAGTAGTGTTTTAGAGTTGGATGGTTTTGAATGTTTTGAAAAAGGAATACCTGAAGCCCCATTGTTAATAGAGCGAGATGGGCGGAAGCTAGCATTAGGTTGTTATCCTGGTCTTCTTGAAAAAGAGTTTATTCATCCAGTTTATTCTGCAAATAATGTAGATTTTTCTCTAGCAGTCAATGAGTATATACTTAGATCTAACCTTCCTAATATACACCAGAAGATCAAAGAGCTTTTTGAAACTAATTAATAAATGGTGAAAAGTGAAATTATAATGTGATGGGTGGTATTAATAGTTACCTATCACAACTTAAATTAAGGCTGTAGTTAGTAGAATCTTATTTGTAACTATAGGTTTTTTGTGCTGTTAATTTAATGAAGCAGATTAGATGTTAGTGAATTATAGGGTGTTAAATCAATGAGTGTTCTTGTGCAAGATTATTTTATTTCAAATGAGATAGATGCTATTAAGCTTTTAGAGAAAATATTGGATGATAAAATAAATATAGAAAATTTAAATATTGTTGTGAAGGATTTTACACCCTTTAATTTACATGTTTCAGGTGAAAAATATCATCAGACAATAACATCTTCTGTAATGAAAGGTTTCCTAGAAATGCAATCTGCTATCTATAAAACATATTCATTAATTCGTTACAA
>NZ_BBTF01000085.1:0-8800 GCF_000876115.1 Acinetobacter sp. NBRC 110496 | reverse complement strand
CTGTTTCTTGTTGCACAACTTCATCAATCAAATAAGCAACAGGACTTAGAGATTGGCTTTTTGTGAAAGTCGGTGCACCAGCTTCAGCGATAAACTTCTCGCTAATCGGTTTTTTGATTTCTAAGCGATACACACGGCGCAGCTTGTTTAAGCAATCAGACATTGAGCCATCGCCAATACCGTGACGGGCTTTCTTGTTATCACGAGTCTTAAACGTGAAGTATGGAAAATGTTTGGCCATGACTGCAGTAATGTCTTTACCAACCAAGTAAATGTGGCTGTGTGTTTCGTAGAAGTGGGTAAATGACGTCTCTACGTGATAAGCAGCCAACAAGCTTTTTGCTTGAGGGTCAGTGATAACCGATTTAACTTGGTTAATCATTTTTTTGGCAATTGTTTTGTTATTCATGATGAACACCCTATAAATTTGATTAATTAGATTGAGTTAATGCAAGTTGCGTAAAAATACGTTTTAGGCACACTTTACATGTAACAAGGTGCGGTACCGTGTCCACGGTAACTTCACCTACTTTCATTTTGAATTCTTTCTTTGCTTCATCTGCAGGGAATAAGCCTCCAGCTGAGCACAAGTACTGGTTTTTCTCACGAACCAATTTAGATCCTGAGTAGTCTTCATCAAAAACCAAGTGAGTCACTGTATTTGATTTTTCACCATCGCCCCATGATCCAGCTGACAAGCCTGACATTACAATTTTTACACCAGTGAACCATTTGAACGGTAAAGCACTGAAGTTTTTCTTCTGATCGATAGCATCAAAGATCGGTTTAGCTTGTTGCAGCGCATTGAATAATTCAAACAATGCAGTAATTTTTTTCTTAGCATCCTGTTCAGCCTGGTTCCACTTGGTTTGCGCCTCATACTCAGCACGGGTATACCAGACCACTTGCCCATTTTTTGCATATAGCCAAAGTTTTTTACCAGTCATGAGATGGTTCACCATCGCATCGGGCATATCAAACATGAGGTTGTTAAATGACATAACTTTGTCATTCAGGTTGATAAAAGACTTTTTATCTTCAGGTAGTAGCACCGGCACTAACGTAGAGCGTACTAATGCTTCGTAGTTGTCAGTAGACATGCTAGAACGTGGGAAACTATGACCTGTAAACACTGGCTTAAGATAAGGGTTGTATGGCAACTCAGTTGCTAAAACCTTGGTGGACCATTCTTCCCACAAATTGAACTTTTTAGCTTGTTCAACCATATGGTGCAGATCTGCAGTAGAAATTCTAACTGATGGCATTGAAGGGTTATTTATTGATTCTGGCGCACGAGTTACACGAACAAGTTCTATAACTTCATGCGCTTCAATTGGACCATATTTGCGATCAAGGTTTTTGCTAAGTAATTCATTAATAGTAACCATTTCAACTCCAAGTTTTAAGCTTTCTGCTTCAATATGTTTATTTTAAGATAGAACCTAAACCAAAAACTTTTTTAAAATTATTTATTTTTATTATTGTTTTACTGGTCCTTGCTGCGACTTTTAACAGATAGCAGCTAAAAATAGTAATGAGGATGCTATTAAAATGATGGAAGCAATTAAGGTACCATACAAATAAGCATTGATCCTGGTGCGCCAGATCTAGCGCTGGCCACAACCAAATTTCTAAACCTTTTTTTAATCAATTAAAAAACATCGAATGCGGTTTTCAACTGCCAACCAGTGAAGCAATAGACATGCTTCACTGGTTGTTGTTATTAAGCTTCAGTCAATTCATTAATATCTAGGATATGAACGCCGTTTGATGTCAGTAGCCAACATGAGAGGGTATGTGCTTCAGTGACTTGAAGTATGAGGCTGTTAAGAGTGTCACTAGATTTTTTGCAGTAAAGGCAATCAGGTTCAGGATTGCTACCATCATCATCAATCAATGGCGTGTCAGCAATTAAGCGGTATGAAGCATACTTAATGATGTCAATATCATCGGCATTGATTGGCTCTTTTGAGCTTAGGCGTACTTGCTCTAAACTGAATGCTTCAGGTTCAATCCATTTAACCTTACTGGTGTTTTCAATCTGGTAACTTAACTGAGTGCCGTCAGCAAAAAACACGACAAATTGACCATCTTCAATGTGCTGTACTTTAAAATTGCATGGTATGGTGAATGTGTTGTTCATATCTATGCTCCGACTACTTATAGGCGTTGAGCCTAAGTTGATTAATCGTTTAAAACAGATTCGATAAAAGAGAGTATTTCAGCTTTAAGAGATGCTGAAATGGTTGCAGTATTTAACTGGCTTAAATACATATCAGCTTTGTCTTTTATTTCTTTTGACGTTGCGGTTTTACGAATTAAAACTAATGTATTCCACATATTAAAAGCCCTTTAGGATAGTGATTAAATCTATATTCATTATACAAAGCGCAATAGCTGTTTAATTTTTCTTAAAATTTAAAAATTCAAAAACTTTTTAATCAATTAAAAAACATCGAATGCGTTTTAAAAAATGCCCAAAAGAAAAGGGATAAGGTTTTACGCTTATCCCTGTTTGGGTTTTAGATATGACAATCAACAATCGTGATTATATAGTCGCTTGGAAAGCTCTTGAGCAAGGCTTGGTTTTTGTTTTCCCAATCTTCTTCCTT
Source organism: Acinetobacter sp. NBRC 110496 (assembly GCF_000876115.1). Classification (NCBI taxonomy): domain Bacteria; kingdom Pseudomonadati; phylum Pseudomonadota; class Gammaproteobacteria; order Moraxellales; family Moraxellaceae; genus Acinetobacter; species Acinetobacter sp. NBRC 110496. The sequence continues at coordinate 6,188 of NZ_BBTF01000085.1, read as the reverse complement.
GCGAATATCCTGTCCAAACATGCCACACTCTGAACCTGTCCAGTCGCCTATTTCATCACCACTGGTCGCATCTAAGAAACAGTATGTACCGAATGGGTTTGCTGATTTTTTAGCTAGGAATTCTTCACGGCTCACCAAAAATTCATCAAATTCATGTCCGAATATGCAAAACAAGTTATCCGTATCATTGGCTTTCATTAATAAGATTGCATCTTGGTTGTGATAGAAATTACGCTTATCGTTCACTGATCCGATTGATTCATCAGACCAAACATCAGCCCATGACCGCCAAGTACGTGAAGCATCACCGATACACTTCTCAAAATAGTCATAAACACGGTTAGCTTCGGTTTTTAAGCGGTTGATTTCGGTTTCAAAATCTAGCTCACCAATCGGACAGCTATCCACTTTTCGTCCATCAAGACGCAACAGCATGTTTTTCCAACGTCCTCCGATTTCATACCAATCGTATTTCGGATTCGGGTTGGTGGTGGTGAAGTAATCGACCACTTTACCGTCAGCATCAAGCTCTATCCATTCTGTCCAACTTTCATCAGGTTTTTCACCTGTCAAAACAGTCGGCGTAACTTTTTCGTTATACCAGTTAATGAACTGTTGAAGCTCAAACACTTCAGTACATGGCACATCTTTTTGATGCCATTGAATGAACATGCCTAAATCACGAATGCGACTTGAGTACGTACCATCATCGTTTTTGACCTGTACCACTGATAAATGCTTACCGCCGTTCGGGAAGTCAGCAAAAATATCACCTTTGTTGTTTTTGATGGCATCAAGCTCTAAGTCTGTTGCATCACGCACGAAACGAGGGTCGTCAAGAAACGCATAGCGTTCTTCACCATCATCTAAGATAGGCTTTGAGTTTTTCATCAAAGTGATTTCTGTCGATTCGTATTGGTCTTTAATTTCGTCCAATGATGATTCTGAAATGCAATATTTGTTTTTAATGCCTGAGCATTCAAATTCGTAAAATGGTTCTAGGGCATCTACAACATCACCATCAGGGGTGGTAACTACTGCAACTGTGAAATGTGACATTTTAAAATCTCCAAGTTTTGAGCCGTGTGCTCTACATCTGAGATTCCATAATAGTTATTAAGTGGCGTTTATAACTTTTTCCTTAAAATATTAATGAAGCTGAATATAACAACGGTAGTGGTTCAATAATGAAAATATTTTAATCAATTAAAATCACCGTATACGTTAAATAAAACTAATATCAATTATTATATTTAACTAAATAAAATAAGGCTCACATATTAAAATAACCTGATTACATAGATGTCAGTTCCACAAATAAATCAGAGTTTACACAAATAAACTAGAGCAAGAATAAAAATTATATTATCTATAAGCTTTAATTTTTCATTTTGTAAAAATATATGCCTGTTAATAATGACAAAATAACGACTATTGATTGCTTCCCAAACGATAATATTAGTCGAGTGGTTTATAGATATGGCGGACTTGTTAGAAACGAAGATAACGATTCAACTAATCCTTTTGTTGAAGTGTTATTAATTGAGATTAGAAAAAGTGATCAATGGTTATTTTTAGATAAGTGCTCAACATTCCTTGTTCCCGTACTTGATCTTGATGCTGTTCAACATGGCAGTATTTGGGATGGAAATGTTTTAACCGATCAATCCTATCGATTTTCAGGAAAACTCATTACAAAACGATTTTCTTTCGACTTCACCAATAATAAACCTAAGAATATAAAACTTACTGACAGAATCCCCAATACTTCTGAATACTACATTCCTTTAAAAAACTATTTCCTCCCAAATAAAGTTGATTATGTTCTACAAGGCTATCCATTCACTAAATACACCAATGATTCATATCGTAAAGTGAATCACTGCTTAATGCATTCCAATGATGGAACTCAAGTCATCACATCATCAATTCATATTTTGCATAGCTTATTCGTAAATCGGAAGGATATTAGGGGACTTTTATTAGGAACTTCGAGTCAATCCATCATTAATCGTTTTTTAGAATCTTATACAACAGAAATTGTGGACGATAATGTTGAATATAAAATTAAAATCAGAAAACCATATGAAGATATAGGCGAGACTGCAATTATTTTTCTTGCTAATCTTGCCTTAAACCCATATGTGCAGACGATAGTTGATAAAATTCAACGAAGTATGGAAATTACCGAATTTAATCATCTTCAGCAGGGTACAGGCAAAAGGTATCCCATTGTGTTTCCGCCACATCCCACAAAGCTTTTCCTTGAAGCAGAAGGAATTTGGCTAGATGACAATAAGACTCGTTTTTTTATCACTAGAGTGAAAAAATTTGATCCTATTAACGATCACATGATTGATGTCAACAAAGACCTAACCAATACAATTTCAAAGCCTGATGAGAAAAATCCTAGACCTAGTGAAAAAAGTCAAAATAAGAATGAGCACATCAATACTCAAAAACCACCATCAAGAACAAGCGGTGAATATCGTAAGCGTTCTGAGGTGGAAACTGGAAATACACAAGGTATTCTGAAGTATTCTTTTAATGAACCAACCAATGATCCAATTGAAGTCGGAGCATCTAATCAACCTTATTCAGATAAATCAGAAGAGGTTGAAACATCTTCTGATGAACCCTATGGTAATCAAAATACTAAGATCAAAAAATCTGAAACGACAGATACACCACCTAGCAGAGATGAACGTTTTGACATTCAATACATTATCCAATCTCTCCAAGAACTTGCTTCTGAAATGGGTTCTCCTCTAGAACATCTGTCTGCAATTAATGAACATGGTGAAATGATAGCGAGTATTAATTTGCTTCAAATCAAAAAACTTGTGCCTGAACCCAAGCATCCATCATGGATTGATTATGATAAAGGGCGAAAATTATTGTTCTTAAAATTAGACTTAAAAGATCAAAATGGATTTTCCTATCTCATCGATATACATAAAAATAAAAATCATGAAGCATTTTGTGCTTTTCTTATTTTTACTCAGAATAAGCTAACAAGCGAACAAATTAAAAAAATCTGTATTGAACTAGAAAATGCCAAGGGAATAAAAAAATGGACACTCTACTGTGATAGTTTCATTCATAAAATGATTGCAATAAAACATTTATACGCAACACCAGATGAATGGAAAAATCGCTTTAAAAATTTATTCATAAGCTTACAGAAGGACAAATCCTAATTAAAGAATATTTTTTATACAATCATATGTGCATGAAATTACTTGGTATTTCATGTTTTCTATAAATTTGCGAAATAGAAAAGAGTGAAATTTTAGTTCAGTTCGCCTATACTAACAGTTCAATTTAAATTTCTATTCGTATTCACACACTTATGCTTTTGACTCCACCCTAGTTTATTTACCCATCTTTTTGTAAATAACTCATCACTGTCTAGTGATGTGGTGTAGTAGCTTGTGTGTCATATATCACATCACTAGCCTTTCCTAAAATTTAAAAAAATAGGCTATTTTCATGTTATCCACTATTCGAGAACAATGGTTCTCCAATATTCGCGGGGATGTTCTTGCGGGTATTGTTGTTGCTTTGGCTCTAATTCCTGAAGCAATTGCTTTCTCCATTATTGCAGGCGTTGATCCTAAAGTGGGGCTATATGCTTCATTCTGTATTGCTGTTGTGATTGCTTTTGTGGGCGGTCGTCCTGGTATGATTTCTGCTGCAACTGGTGCTATGGCTTTATTAATGGTCACACTGGTTAAAGAGCATGGTCTGCAATATTTATTAGCAGCCACAATTTTGACAGGATTTATTCAAATCCTAGCAGGCTATCTAAAATTAGGAGCCTTGATGCGTTTTGTATCAAAGTCAGTCGTTATTGGCTTTGTAAATGCCTTGGCTATTCTAATTTTTATGGCTCAATTGCCTGAACTTACCAACGTCACTTGGCATGTTTATGCGATGACAATCGGTGGTTTAGCGGTTATTTATCTATTTCCCTATATCCCAGTGATAGGGAAACTTTTACCCTCTCCCCTCATCTGTATTGTCCTACTTACGCTCTTTGCCTTATTCATTGGTTTAGATGTAAGAACTGTCGGTGATATGGGGCAATTGCCGGATACGCTTCCAATTTTCTTGCTTCCTGATATTCCTTTAAATCTTGAAACTTTAGCTATTATTTTACCCTATTCACTAGGTTTGGCAGCCGTGGGTTTACTTGAGTCCATGATGACCGCAACAATTGTCGACGATTTAACAGATACCACCAGTGATAAAAACCGAGAATGTAAAGGGCAAGGTGTTGCCAATGTCGCTTCAGGCTTCTTAGGCGGAATGGCAGGCTGTGCCATGATTGGTCAATCCATTATTAATGTGAAATCTGGTGGACGTACCCGTTTATCATCATTTAGTGCAGGGGTCTTTCTGTTAATTATGGTGGTGTTTATCAGTGACTGGCTTAAAGCCATTCCAATGGCTGCACTGGTTGCTGTCATGATCATGGTAGCAATTGGAACATTTAACTGGGATTCACTACGCAATATCCGCCAATATCCCTTATCTAGCAATATTGTGATGATCGTTACAGTCATCGTGGTCGTTGCGACACATAATTTGGCTTATGGCGTATTAGTTGGTGTACTTCTTTCTGCATTATTTTTTGCCAACAAAATTGAACGCTACATGGCAATTCAGTCCGAATTTAATGAACCTGAAAATACCCGTACTTATACGGTAACAGGTCAAGTGTTCTTCAGCTCAGCAGATAAATTTACTTCTGCATTTGATTTCAAAGAAGCACTTTCAAAAGTTGTAATTGATGTTAGTCAGGCTCACTTTTGGGATGTTTCTGCGGTCGCTGCCGTAGATAAAGTGGTCATTAAGTTTAGACGTGAAGGAACAGAAGTCGAACTTATTGGAATGAATGAAGCCAGCAAAACCTTAGTCGATAAATTTGGCATCCATGATAAACCAGATGCATTAGATCGCTTAAATAGCCACTAAGAGGGATGAAAAATGTCAAAAATTATTGCATGTATTGATGGATCATTAGCAACAAATACCGTATGTGATTATGCAGCATGGTTTAGTCAAAAACTTAACGCACCGCTTGAACTTTTACACGTAATCGATACACCCAAAGCTCAAGCACCTCAAGATTTGAGTGGCGCAATTGGCTTAGGTAGCCGTGAAACACTTTTGCAAGAGTTGGTTGAGCTTGAAGAGCGCAAAGGCAAGATTGAACTTGAACATGGAAAAGTTTTGCTCAGAGAAGCAAAAAAATATGTACTCGAAAAGTTCAGTCTGGATGCTCATAGTTTCCAAAGACATGGGAGTTTATTGGAAACTGTTGTTGGATTGGAAGAAGACATTCGTGTGTTGATTATGGGCAAACACGGCACGCAGACTGAATACCGTTCTGACAAAATTGGTTCGCAGATCGAAAGTATTGTCCGTGCTATTCATAAACCCGTATTGATTGCATCCACTCCATTCCAAAAGCCACTTTCATTTTTAGTGGCTTTTGATGGTAGTCCAACTGCAAGAAAATGTGTTGAACGCATTGCGTCAAGTCCATTACTTAAAGGTCTTGCAGTACATTTGGTTTATGTCGGAAATCCGAATAGTGAAATGCAAAATCAGCTCTCTTGGGCAAAAGAGCAACTTGAATCACAAGGTTTTAATATCACCTCGAATACGTTGGATGGTGAAGTTGATAAGGCAATTATCAATTACGCTGAACAGCATCAAATCGATTTGATTGTGGTTGGGGCTTATGGTCATTCAAAGATACGTCAATTTTTTATTGGCAGTACCACCACAAAAGTGATCACAAGCGCTAATAAACCAGTCCTGCTACTACGATAATTTCATGAAGGGGTAGAATTTTAATCTATCCCTTTATTTTTAATAAGTTATAAAAGGAATCATAAATATGAATACGATGTTAATAAGCCCAACTCTAAATGTTTCTTGTTCTGAAAATGTGCTGTTAAAAATATCCTCATACTTTAGTGTATCTCATGAACAAGCTTATCGAAAAGGCGTAGATTCTCTTTTAAAATTAACAGAGATGGTAATAGCAAATAATGAACATTCTGAAACTATTAAACTGGCGAATTCAAACATGAGGTGCGACAGTTTCAAAAGCCATATGATAATCAACAAGCTGAGCAAATTTCTCTAATGGTGTAAGCCAATCTAACGCCTTT
>NZ_BBTF01000086.1:0-8234 GCF_000876115.1 Acinetobacter sp. NBRC 110496 | reverse complement strand
TAGATTTTAATGAGTGTTATAATTTATCCAACTTGTTGAAATTAAATGAAAAATATTTTAAAAAATAGATTGTGTCAAATTTATACAGAAGCTTTATAGAAATACACTTAAGGCATATCTGACTGAAAAATATATATTTTATTTGGTTGTTTTTAATATTACTATGAAATGATATATAGAAAAATGTAAAAAAGAGTATTGTTATCAATGTGAGGAAGTTCCAATGGATAATTCGGAAGTTAAAAATTTTAAGTTGAAATTTGATATAAAAAATAAGGATCTTCTTGTTTGGAATAATGAAATCATAATGTCTCGTACTGAGGAAGATTATTTTAAGAAAATGTTTATCATTCTGGAAAAATTAAATCTTTGTACTGATTCTATTTTAGAAATAGGATTTGGTCTTGGAATTTCTGGTAGTTTAATTCAAAAGCATCTTATACCTACGAAACATCATATAGTCGAAATAGAAGCTAATATCTTCAAAGATTTACTTGCATTTACTCAAAAGAATAGTGGAGTAGTAGCAACTTTAGGGGATTGGAGATTAATTGATCTACCTGAAAAAGAATATGATTTTATATTCAATGATGCTTATGACTATGGAGGTATTTCTGAATATGCTAATTTTTCTTATGATGATCATTATCTTATTTTTAGTAAAATTTTAAAAGATGATGGTGTTATATGTCATCCACATTTTGGTGATGGACCAGTAAGAGATGTTAAAGGTTTTAAAACTACAATTGTTGAAAGATTAAAGGTAAACCCTATTGTTATGTGGGATCAATCTATATGTGAAGATGCTGCTATAGTCTTAAGAAGGAAAGATTAGCCGCTATTGAATCAAATGGATGTAATATTTGTAAATTGATTCCAATATTGTGAATTACAGAATCATTATTAGAAAGTACATCCTTTATAAATGTTAAATTTTTGAAGATTTAGCTATTAAATTTAACAAAATACTTTACATGGTTTTATTAAATTATTGAAAATAAATGTTTATTTTTAAGTTATGGTGTATATCCGTTCTAAACTTTTGCGCCCAGCATGAAAAAAGGCATAAAACTCAGTTTTATGCCTTTTTTGTCGGACTCGTTTGTTATCGAATTGAGCCCAAAGCCTCGTGGTGAGTCACTATTTTTTGGACTTTACTATCGCTTTGATCTATAACTGATCCACTTGGCCTACATTGCTAGACGAGGCTTATTAGCGTCGATGAAATTATTGATCGATTTTTTGGTCAAAAAATTTGCTGAGCTGAAGCAACAGAATTCGGTACTCTATTAAAAAAACGGGGCTATAAGGAATAGCCACTGTCAGTTTTTGCCAATTCCCTCAGGCCCGCCATGAGGGTCTCTATCAGTTTCTCCACCACCAAGCGTTGGCCTTTGCGTGAGGCATAGACCAATTGCACGGTACCCCGATTGGATTTCCATTCAGGGAAGAGGTGAATCAGTTTGCCTTTTTTAATATCGCTTTGTACTGTCAGATAGGGGAGATCGGCAATGCCAAGTCCATCATGGACCGCATAATAGACTCCAGCCAAATCATTGCTTTTGACCCGCGGTTGATAAGGCACATCGACAGTTTCATCACTGTGGATATGACATAAATGCCAATAATATTGATGTTTCTGAATACCCAAGGCGACGCTTGGGTAGTGCTTTAGCTCTGAATAATGGCGAATGCTTCTGCCTTCTAATAATTCGGGCGCAGCGACTAGACAGTGCTCGGTGCGAATCACATCGCGCACAATTAAGCTGGAATCCTGATTGGGTTCAAAACTGGTGCGGATGGCGATATCAATATCATCATGCAGTACATCGACCCGTCGACTGGTGAGCTCTAAGGAAATTTCAACTTTGGGGTAGGCTTTTAAAAATTGATTGAGTAATTTCCGAATCTGGAAATGCATCATCAAGGGCGGGCAACTGATTTTAACCACACCTTGCGGTTCATTTTTTTGTTTGAGCAAGACATTTTCGGCACATTCGACCTGTGCAATCACTTTACAGCACTCTTCATAAAACTCTTGGCCCAAATCCGTGACTTTAAAATGACGGGTGGTACGCTGGATCAGGCTGACATTGAATTTATGTTCTAGCTCAATGATACGGCGGCTGAGTTTGGATTTACTGATATTTTCAGCTTCGCTGGCGGCACTGAATCCGCCATGTTTTACCACCAAGTAAAAATAATGAAAGTCATCAAATGAGTTGATCAAGGCCAATCGAATCCGATAGAGATGAAAAGATTAGGATAGCATTAACAATCCTAATCTTAATATGCGCATTTATTTTTGCGTGGTATTTTGTGCGTAACTGTTCATCAGGTTGCGATAATCAGGAATGTGATTCGAGAATAAAGCGCCTAAACCCTCAATATCATTACGCCAGTCACGATGTAATTCACAGGCCATCCCAAACCAGGTCATCAGCTGTGCACCGGCTTGGGACATCCGATCCCACGCTGCATCACGGGTTAAGGCATTAAACGTTCCAGAAGCATCGGTAATCACAAATACCTCGAAGTCCTCTGCCAAGGCAGATAAGGCAGGAAAAGCCACACAGACTTCTGTAACCACACCCGCAATAATCAATTGCTTTTTGCCTGTGGCTTTGATGGCTTTGACAAAGTCTTCATTGTCCCAAGCATTGATTTGACCGGGACGGGCAATATAAGGAGCATCGGGGAACATCTCTTTCAGTTCAGGTACCAGTGGGCCATTTTCAAAACTGGTAGTCAGAATCGTGGGTAAATTGAAATACTTTGCGGCATTTGCCAACGCCAAAACATTATTTTTAAATTTGTCTGGATCAATATCCCGAACCAAGGAAAGTAGACCTGTTTGATGGTCGACTAAAAGCACCGCAGCATTTTCTTTGTCTAGGCGAGCGTAGTTGTTAGCCATAATTTTATCCTCATGTTTTTGTGAAAGAAGTTTAAAAGATCGAGATTTTTCCTCTTGCCTGAAAGGATGCTAATTAAATTTTAGTGTGGGATGAAGTCTGAAAAATGAGATAAACAATGTCAAAAATAGGATGATTGTTGATATCTTGCTATTAATTTTATTTTTAAGATCAGATTGTCCTATCTGTAGAATAATGTGTTGCCAAACTGGTGCTATAAGCATTGAGAACGGAGGGGTAAAATAAGCATCAAGAACAGAACTTCTACCCTCAGGGAGAAACCAAATGAAAAAAATTCTTGGTGTGTATCAAAACAAGCACATGCACTGGGTAGGTGATGGTTTCCCAGTCTATAACTTGTTTTCCTATGACCGTTTAGGCCAAAGCATTAGTCCTTTTTTATTGTTGGACTATGCGGCACCATACCGTTTTGACCCAACCACAGCACAGCATGGCGTGGGTTCACATCCGCATCGTGGTTTTGAAACAGTGACCATTGCCTATCAGGGTGAAGTCACCCATAAAGACTCGAGTGGCGGTGGTGGAACTATTAAAGCGGGTGATGTGCAATGGATGACTGCAGGTGGCGGGATCTTGCATCAGGAGTTCCATTCTCCTGAATTTGCCCATCATGGTGGTTTGTTTGAAATGGTACAGCTTTGGGTCAATTTGCCAGCGCATTCAAAAATGACGCCAGCAAAATACCAAGCCATTGAAGCGAATCAAATTCAGCATATTGCACTGGATGATGCAGGCAGTGAAATGCGAGTCATTGCAGGTCAATACCAAGACACTGCAGGTGCAGCAACCACCTTTAGTCCAGTCAATGTCTGGGATGGCAAAATTGTTCAAGGTCAAACGCATACGTTTTATATATCTGAAGGGCAGACTACATTGTTAGTATTACTATCAGGTCAGGTGCTTTTGAATGAAACTCAAAGCATTGAAGCGCCAAGCTTGGTGATCCTTAGCCGAGAGGAAATTGACTTTAGTATTCAGGCCGAGCAAGACAGCAAATTCCTGATTTTGACGGGTCAACCGTTGAATGAGCCGATTGAAGGTTATGGGCCGTTTGTCATGAACAGCAAAGCTGAAATCGTCGAGGCAGTTCGTGATTTCAATAGCGGTAAATTTGGTTCGATGCATGCTTAAGTATTGAATTAAATCAATAGTCTATATAAGAAAGCCTATCACTCCTTTGGAGTGATAGGCTTTAGCTGTAAGGGTCCTCTATTGATTTTTTTAATATTATGTCACTTATAATTATTCAGCTTGTTATGTGACTTTGTTCTCGTTGTTATGCAATAAACATAGCACTGATTTAGCACCTTGCAAAGCGAATAAAGTACTGAAAATGGTAAAATATAGAATGTTCTGTATGTTTTTTTGGCCTAAAATGTAATAAGTCCATTTTTTTCATTATGTTACGTTTAAAATTCAAATTGTGATAAAATGTAACAAGAAAGTAACAACGATATTACGACAAAAGTCTGGCAGAAGGCTTGAATCTGGTATTTTTTAATACCGTATTTCGCGGAAGTATCAGTCATAATCAAGAAAAATCATCAACTGATGGGACATAATTTTGGATATTGCAATTATTGGCAGTGGAATGGCAGGACTTGCCTCAGCCAGAATCCTACATGATGCTGGGCATAAAGTAACCATATTCGAAGCACTCGCAGGCCGAGGCATGGATAGTCATAGTATTGATTTTGATGGTGGCATTATTGATGCACCGTTAAGGGTCATGAATCCAAAACTTTGGCAGAATACCCTAAGTTTAGCCAGCTATTTAGGCATCGAAACTTTTCCTGTCCGTACCTTTATGGCTTGCAGTTGGTTATTTGATGATAAAACCGATACATGGCTGACCACCTCACGCAGCCGTATCGGCAATTTCCCGATTATCAATAACCGTAAAGGGATTCAGCAATATGGCTGGCGTCTGGTCAAAGGTATGCTGCAACTGAAAACCGCGGTACATCAATTTTTTAAATCAGACAATCAAGACATTACCTTGGCCGAGTTCATGAATCAGTATCATATTGAGGAAGTGTTCTGGCATGGTACCGTGATGCCAGTGCTGTATACCATTTGTACTTGCCATCCCAAAACCATTGGTGAATGGCCTGCGAAACCTTTACTGGAATTTATCCGACAGTTGACAGAAGGTGAAGCCTTATTACGGATGAAAGGTGGAACGCCTGCGTTGGTCAATCGCTTGATTGAAGGTATCGACATTCATAGTGGTTCAGCTGTTCAAAAAGTCGAAGAGCAGGGTGAAAAAGTGTTGGTGGAAAATGCACAAGGCGAAAGCCAGTTATTTGACCGTGTAGTGATTGCCACGCCAACCCCAGTGATTGAAGATTTTCTGAAACAACCACAATTTGCTGAAGACATTGCCTTATTGAAAAAGTTCCGTTTCGAACAAGGCGATTTAGTTATTCATACCGATCCGATTGTGATGCCGCAACGCCGCAAAGATTGGGCGGTATTGAGCTATATGATGGATCGTAAATTTACTCGCCAGCAATTTACCGTGTGGATTAATGCGATTGAGCCGAGTTTGGTCGGTAAAAATGCCGTGTTCCAAACCTGGTGTCCGGTGATTGATATCGATCCAAAGAAAGTGATTTCCAAAGTTAAACTCACCCGTGCAGTGGTCGATTCGGAAACCGTGGTCTTGAATAAACAAATTCAGCAGCGTCATCTGGATTTAAACCGTAAAGTATTTTATTGCGGTTCATGGTCATGCGATGGCTTGCCAATTTTAGAATCTGCTGTGACCTCGGCCATGCATATTTCTGAAATCCTAGGTGCAGCCATACCTTTTGTTGGATTAAAACCAAAAGTCAAAGTAGCGCCTGAACTCGGTTATTAAGTATGAGTTCCTTCAAGCAAGCGCTGATCGAAAAAGTCATTGGGCACAAATATGCGATTGATGCCAAACGGCTTGGTGATGATGCGCTGCTTGCTTGGAGTAATTTAGGCTTTTGGCAAGGCCAACATGAGAGTTACCCACAGGCCTGTCGAAGTCTGGCCGATCAAATTGCGCAATCGATTCAACTGAAATCCACAGATCGTGTTTTAGATCTCGGCTGTGGGCAAGGCGCCAGTCTGCTGCACTGGCTTCAGCATTATCACATTCAACAACTCAGTGCTGTTGAGTTACAGCCCGAATGCGTCAAACGAATTCAAAAACAATTACCGCAAGTGCAAATTCATTGTGGATCTTTTTTGAATTTAAAAACACTCGGACTTTTGAATTCATTTGATGTGGTGCTGTGTATAGATGCGGCTTATCACAGTGATTTGAATTCATTTCTTGATTCGACATCCGTAGTTTTGAATTCAAAAGGTCGGATCGCGTTTCACACCCTGATGTGGTCGGATAATTGGCTACACTGTTCTGCTCTACAAAAACAAAAATATCGCTATCTATTAAAAAGTGCGGATGTGAATTGGCAGTATCTGATGGATCGGCAGCAGCTTGCGCAGACTTTAGCGCAACATGGTTTTGGTGAAATTCAAATTCAGGATTTTTCCGAACCTGTATTGAATGGTTTTGCGGAATATATCGAAACACGAAAATCTAAAAAAACCGCCTTTGATTTGACCCAACTCAAAATAAACATGACTGCCAAGTTGTGCCGAAAACTCTACCAAGATGGATTCGTACGTTATATTCAAATCAGTGCAGTAAAAAAGTGAGAACAAGATGCCAAGTGAATATAAAGGTTCATGTCTATGTGGGGCAGTGAGCTATCAGGCGCAGGTTGCGCCACGTTATCGTTTTAATTGTCATTGTCGTGATTGCCAAAAAGCCACGGGTAGTGCTTATGCGCCGATTGCTTTCTTTCATCAATCCGAACTGAAAATTGAAGGTGAGCTGAAATATTTTGAGTCTTTGGGATTATCAGGCAAGCCGATTCGCCGTGCATTTTGCCCTAATTGTGGCTCGCAAATGTTTGGCCTACCCGAACTCGTGCCCGAAATGATTTCAATCCGTGCAGGAACACTGGATGATCCAAATTTGTATCAACCGCAAGCAGAATGTTTTGTGAGTCATGCAAATGAATGGGATTTATTAAATCCGAATATTTCGCATTTTGAAAAAATGATGGGGAAGAAAAGAGAATAAAGCGAGAAATGGTGCCGGCACACGGATTCGAACTGTGGACCTACTGATTACAAGTCAGTTGCTCTACCAACTGAGCTATGCCGGCAACGTGGCGAGAATTCTACAGAATCTAATTAAAAAAACAAGCGAAAAAATAAGCAAACAGATAAATTTAATTGAATCAGCAAATTTTCGCCAATTCTGATTTATATGTTGAGCGCATAAACAAAGGAATCAATCACTTCACCCGTGCTTAAGTGTGCTTTCACAGGCACACGTTGATAGCCTGCACCTTCGAATTCATCCAGTGCTTGCCAGTGTTGTTCTAGGTTATCTGAGAAAAACACAAAGCCAGAGACCTTTTGATCTGTTTGTTCTAGAACAATACCCGGAAAGCCCAGTTCAGCGCCCCAACCTTGTTGTTTGAGTGTGCCAAATACATGTGCGTCTGCCCATGTACCACCAATATTTTCCATGATATGGGCATTGGGGCGGTTGGGCCCTAGAGTCCCGTAAACAAATAAATTGAGCATAGTGAAAGCGAGGAAAGTAAAAGAAGTAGAGTAGCAAAAAAGGGTAAACGCGGGTATCTGTGAGAATAAAAAGAATTCTGCTTTTTTAGGTGAGCTGTTGTCTTTTGATATAAATGTAGATGTTTAATTTTTATCTTCTATTTTAATCATAATACGCAGAATGTTGTGATTTAAAGCATAGGCATAAAATAGGTCAGTTTAATATCCATGTTAGGTCGATTCTTGATCTCTGAAATGAGTATTCGCTAGTATTAAGCTCAGTAAAAAGTCTGATGGATATGACTTTCTATTTTATGGTGAGTAGTGAACTAAAATAATGGGAAAATATAAACATTTTAAAATTAAAACCATCAAGGATTGGGAGGGCGAGTATTGGGATGCTTACGAAGAGCGAAAAACACATACTGGGATTAGGGTCTATCGTGGCTGGCCTTACGGGTTTACCGCTAAAGATGAGGGCATTAGTCCAAGTTTTTCAGTGATTTTAACGTCAGAAATGGCTGATCTGGTAAAAGAATACAAAGTCTTTGAAGTTGCGAAACAACTTGAACTCTCTTTAAGTATGGTTGGTAAATTCAGACGGTTATTGGGTATTCAAAGAAATTTTATCTATCGAAATGATCCATGGATTCTGGCACATCAAGATGAATTGTTGTACGACAG
>NZ_BBTF01000087.1:0-8230 GCF_000876115.1 Acinetobacter sp. NBRC 110496 | reverse complement strand
TTTAATATCTAACAATAATAAATCAATAGGTTGAGACGAATGGAGCTCTATAGCTTGTCTACCGTTCATAGCACGTATGACACGCATCCCTTCTTTTTTTAGATATTGTTCAATAATATCACCAATATCATATTCATCCTCAACAACAAGAATTAGTTTGTCACGGCAATCAAATGAGAATGAACTATCAAACATAAAATAATCCTTTACTAAGAACTTATTTATTTTATCGATATTTTTTTTATTCTCCACACTTTTTCCATAGTTTATCAACGATAAATACACAAATATTAAAAATAATGTAAATATCTAAAACTGTATGAGTTTTTCCATATGAAGAAGCCTCTGTTACTTCCACTTTTTTTATCTATTGGCCTTATCTTACAAGGCTGTGGCTCTGAAGAAGCAGCTCAGACTGAAACACCTTCGGCAAAAGTAAGTGTATTAAATGTTCAACCACAAACAGTAAACTTCAGTGAAAATCTTCCAGCTCGTGTACATGCATTCCGAGTAGCAGAAATTCGCCCTCAGGTTGGTGGAATAATTCAAAAAGTACTATTCAAACAAGGCAGTGAAGTAAAAGCTGGGCAACCCTTATACAAGATTAATTCAGAAGTCTTTCAAGCTGATGTTGCAACAAATCAAGCTGCATTGAAAAAAGCGGAATCAGAAGTTAGTCGATTAAAGACCCAACTTGAGCGTTATCAAGAGTTGTTACCTAGTAATGCTATTAGTAAACAAGAATTTAGTAATGCACAGGCCCAATATCATCAAGCTCTAGCTGATGTTTCACAAATGAAAGCCAGCCTGACACGCCAAAATATTAATTTACAATATGCAACCGTGAGAGCACCTATTTCAGGACGTATTGGTCAGTCTTTTGTCACTGAAGGTGCATTAGTTGGGCAAGGAGATGCTAATGCTTTAGCAGTGGTTCAGCAAATTGACAAAGTATATGTGGATGTAAAACAATCTATTACAGCTTATGAAAAACTACAAGCTGCTTTACAAGCAGGTAAATTATCCGCAAATGCTGATCACAACGTCCAAATTTTAAATAATCAAGATCAACCTTATAACGTTACCGCAAGACTATTATTTGAAGATATTAATGTTGACCCTGAAACTGGCGACGTAACTATGCGTATTGAAGTTGACAATAAAAATCGTCAGCTTTTACCAGGGATGTACGTTCGAGTGAAGATGAGTCGTTCTTCCGTTCCTAATGCCTTACTAATTCCAGAACAAGCGATTCAATATGACAACAGTGGACATTCACAAGTTTATATTGTGAATAGCAAAGGAATGGCTGAGTTACGCAAAATCGAATTAGGTCAACAACATGATCAATTTTACACAGTCAATCAAGGCTTAAATTCAGGTGACCGTATTGTTGTCGAGGGTATTGACCGGATCCAGCCAAATCAAAAACTTGAAATCACTACATGGAAAGTATCAGGACCTAAAAATACGTTTCCAAACGCAGAAGTCAAAGCCTCTACAACAAAAGGAGGTGAATGATTATGTCTCAATTCTTCATCCGCCGCCCTATATTTGCATGGGTGATTGCGATTTTTATTATTCTCTTTGGATTACTCAGTATTCCTAAATTACCTATTGCCCGTTTTCCAAGTGTTGCTCCACCACAAGTGGTTATTACAGCCGTTTATCCTGGTGCAACGCCAAAAGCAATTAACGATAGCGTAGTAACGTTAATTGAACGGGAAATGTCAGGCGTAAAAAACTTACTTTATTATAGTGCAACAACAGATACATCAGGTTTAGCACAAATTACTGCGACCTTTAAGCCTGGTACAGATGTAGATATGGCTCAGGTAAATGTACAAAATAAGATTAAAACTGTTGAAGCCCGCCTGCCGCAGACTGTACGCCAACAAGGTTTGTTAGTCGAAGCATCTTCTTCAGGCTTTTTAATGTTGGTCAGTCTGAGTTCACCTAATGGACAACATTCTGAAGTCGATTTAAGTGATTATTTAGTTAGGAATGCTGTTGAAGAATTAAAACGTGTTGAAGGCGTAGGTAAAGTTCAATCGTTTGGTTCAGAAAAGGCTATGAGAATATGGGTTGATCCAAATAAATTGGTGTCCTATGGCTTATCTATTAGTGATGTAAATAATGCTATACGTAGTAATAATGTTGAAATTGCACCCGGTCGATTAGGTGATGTACCCGCTGAAAAAGGACAACTCATTAGTATTCCCCTATCAGCACAGGGCCAACTTAAAAATATTGATGAGTTCAAGAATATAAGTTTAAAAAGTAAAGTAAGTGGTAGTTCAATAAAACTATCAGATGTTGCTAAAGTTGAAATGGGTTCACAAGCCTATAGTTTTGCTATTTTGAAAAATGGTAAACCTGCTACTGCAGCAGCAATCCAGCTCAGCCCTGGTGCTAATGCAGTAAAAACCGCTGATGGTGTTAAAGCTAAGGTTGAGGAACTAAAACAGAATTTACCAGAAGGTATGCAACTAGATATACCTTATGACACCGCTCCATTTGTCAAAATCTCAATTGAAAAGGTAATTCATACATTACTTGAAGCCATGGTTCTGGTTTTTATCGTGATGTATATATTTTTACATAATGTTCGATATACATTAATTCCAGCGATTGTAGCACCTATTGCTTTACTTGGTACATTTACAGTGATGTTATTGATGGGCTATTCCATCAACGTACTAACTATGTTTGGTATGGTGCTTGCCATCGGAATTATTGTCGATGATGCCATTGTCGTCGTAGAAAATGTTGAACGAATCATGGCAACAGAAGGCCTCTCACCTAAAGAGGCTACCTCTAAAGCCATGAAAGAAATTACTAGTCCTATTATTGGGATAACACTAGTACTTGCAGCCGTATTTTTACCTATGGCATTTGCAAGCGGCTCTGTAGGGATCATCTATCGTCAATTTACAGTGACGATGTCTGTATCCATTTTATTTTCCGCTTTGCTAGCTTTAGTGTTAACTCCCGCACTTTGTGCCACCATTTTAAAACCGATCAATGGTCATCATCAAAAGAAAGGGTTCTTTGCATGGTTTGACCGTAGTTTTGATAAAGTGACTAAAAAATATGAAGTCATTTTGCTCAAAATCGTTAAACACACTATTCCAATGATGATTGCCTTTGTTGTCATTACGGTTGTTACTTTTGCTGGTATGAAATATTGGCCTACAGCATTTATGCCAGAAGAAGACCAAGGTTGGTTTTTAACAACATTCCAACTTCCATCAGATGCAACACGTGAAAGAACCCAGAATATTGTGAAAGAGTTTGAAGGACATCTAAATCAAAAACCTGATGTGCAAAACAATATTTCCGTTCTTGGCTGGGGTTTTGGCGGTTCTGGACAAAACGTTGGGGTTTCATTCTCAACACTAAAAGATTTTGAAGAAAGAAAAATGCCTGCCTCTGAATATGTCAATTCACTTAACGCAGCTATGGCAAAAAGCAATGAAGGTAGCGTTATGTCTATATTGCCTCCGCCAATTGACGAGTTGGGTACATATTCAGGTTTTAGTCTACGGTTACAAGACAAAGCCAACTTAGGTATGCCTGCTCTTATAGCAGCTAAAGAGCAGCTGATTGAAATGGCTTCTAAAAATCCAAAGCTCTATATGGTTTGGGCTGAAGGTTTACCTGAAGGCAATCGTGTGAGCTTGAAAATCGATCGTGAAAAGCTTAATGCTCTTGGTGTTAATTTTGCTGATGTATCAGACATTATTTCAACCTCTATGGGGTCAATGTATATCAATGATTTCCCGAACCAAGGTCGTATGCAACAAGTGATTGTTCAAGTCGATGCAAAATCACGTATGCAGTTGGAAGATATTCTTAATCTCAAAGTAACAGGTTCAAGTGGCCAATTGGTTTCGTTATCAGAAGTTGTGACACCACAATGGAATAAAGCACCACAACAATATAATCGCTATAACGGACGTCCATCTTTAAGTATTGCCGGTATTCCAAACTTTGGGACATCATCTGGTGATGCCATGCGTGAAATGGAGCAAATGATGGCCAAACTTCCTAAAGGAATTGGCTATGAATGGACTGGTATCTCTCTACAAGAAAAACAATCAGAATCACAGATGGCATTTTTATTGGGCCTATCTATGCTGGTGATCTTTCTTGTACTCGCTGCCCTTTATGAAAGTTGGTCGATTCCACTATCAGTTATCTTAGTTATTCCATTGGGTATTTTTGGTGCTGTGATTGCAATTATGACGAGAGGCATGATGAATGATGTGTTCTTCAAGATTGGACTCATCACAATCATTGGTTTATCGGCCAAGAACGCTATTTTGATTGTTGAATTTGCCAAGATGCTTAAAGAAGAAGGTATGACTTTAGTTGAAGCTACCGTTCAGGCTGCAAAACTTCGTTTACGTCCAATTCTCATGACATCTCTTGCCTTTACATGTGGTGTTGTTCCTTTAGTCATCGCATCAGGAGCGAGCTCTGAAACACAACATGCATTAGGTACTGGGGTATTTGGCGGCATGATTTCAGCAACAATTCTCGCAATTTTCTTTGTTCCAGTATTTTTCATCTTCGTACTGGGAGCAGTTGAAAAACTCATTTCTTCAAAGAAAAAAACGACCCCTTAAGTTAAAAGAGCCAAAAGAAACATAAATGTTTCTTTTGGCTCTTCTTCGATATTACTGCTTTTACTATTTGGAGAAAATCATGCTTAAAATGCCAGTTCATTTAACACGAGGATTACTTGTTTCTTCCCTTTCCATTGCATTAACTGCTTGTATCAATATGCAGGCATCACAACCTGTACAGAAGTCGAATATTCCACAAAATTTTTCACAAACATCTACGGGAACATCGATTGCGGAAAATGGTTATAAAACTTTCTTTTCTGATCCTAAGTTACTACAAGTAATTGAAATTTCAATCGACAATAATCGTGATTTACGTACTGCCGCCTTAAATATTCAACGTGCCCAACAACAATATCAAATTAGCAAAAATGATCAGCTGCCCACAATTGGAGCAACTGGTAGTGCAGTTCGACAAGTCGAATCCTCTATTAATCCTAATAACCCATATTCGACTTTTCAAGTTGGCTTGGGTGTAACCGCTTATGAATTAGATTTCTGGGGACGAGTCCAAAGTTTAAAAGATGCCGCTTTAAATAATTACTTTGCGACACAAAGTGCTAGAGATGCTACTCAAATTAGTTTAATAAGCCAAGTCACCCAAGCATGGTTAAATTATGCTTTTGCAAAAGATAATTTAAATCTTGCGGAGCAGACATTAAAAGCACAAATTGATTCGTACAATCTCAATAAAAAGCGTTTTGATGTAGGTATTGATAGCGAGGTTCCATTACGACAAGCTCAAATTTCTGTCGAAACAGCACGAAATGATGTGGCTAACTATAAAACTCAAATGGTACAAGCACACAACTTACTGAATCTTTTAGCTGGACAAACTATTCCACAAGATTTACTTCCAAATCAAAGAATTAAAAGTATTACAAAGGAAACAGCTTTCACAACTGGCCTGCCCAGTAATTTACTTAATAATCGTCCTGATTTAAAAGCAGCTGAATTTCAACTTAGAGCAGCGGGTGCAAATATCGGTGCAGCAAAAGCACGACTATTCCCAACAATTAGCTTGTCTGGATCCGCAGGTTATGCTTCAACAGAGTTAAATGATTTATTTAAATCTGGAGGTTTTTCTTGGTCAGTTGGTCCAAGTATTGACCTTCCTATTTTTGATTGGGGAACCCGTAAAGCTAATATTAAAATCTCTCAGACAGAACAGCAAATTGCACTTGCTAACTATGAGAAATCGATACAGTCAGCTTTTCGTGAAGTTAATGATGCACTTGCCGCTCATGCACATATCGAAGATCGTTTAGCAGCCCAGCGTCGTTTGGTCATTGCAACAGATGCAACATATAAACTATCCAGTGCTCGTTTTAGAGCAGGTATTGATAGTTATTTAACGGTATTAGATTCGCAACGCTCTTCTTATGCAGCACAACAAGGACTACTTATCCTCGAACAAATAAAACTAAATAATCAAATCGAACTTTATAAGTCGTTAGGTGGAGGAATTGCGAGTTGAAAAAGTCTAATGATTCTATGAATACACCTAACTTTTTCAACTGACTACAAATGTGTTGCACTTGGGATTTGAATCTGCGAGATAAAAAAACAGCCATCTGTTGACAAGGTTTTTACAGGAAAACTTGGCAACAGATATAAATAAACCCAAAGAGCATATTATCACTCAAGATGGTAAGGCTGTTTAGCATCAAATAATTGTGAATAGACCATCTATGTAGGTTTAATAATGAAAGCTTCCAATCTTGATCCGAAACGCTGGTGGATATTGCTCGCTGTCGTGCTTGCATTTCTGCCGATTGTGATTGATATGACTGTACTGCATGTTGCGGTTCCCTCATTAACCCAATCGCTGAGTGCCACAAGCAACCAAGTCTTATGGATTATTGATATTTATCCATTACTTATGGCTGGACTTTTAGTTCCGATGGGAACTTTGGCTGATCGTGTCGGCAATCGTAAGATTCTGCTGATTGGCTTGGTTATATTTGGAATTGCCTCAGTCCTTGCGGCATTTTCCCAAACGGCTTCTATGCTGATTGCCGCACGTGCTTTATTAGCATTAGGCGGTGCCATGATTATGCCCTGTGTATTGGGTATTATTCGCAGAACCTTCGAAGACAGTCGCGAACGTGCCATTGCGCTGGGTATTTGGGGCACAATCGGATCAGCCGGTGCCGCCATTGGACCGCTCATTGGTGGGGGATTGTTAGAATATTTCTGGTGGGGTTCAGTTTTCCTGATTAACGTCCCAATCATGCTGGTTGTCGCACCAATGTGCTATTTCTTATTGTCCCGAAAAGAAGCTATAACCCCTGGACATTGGGCATTTGGTCAAGCGCTATTGCTGATTGTCGGTTTGATTTCGTTTGTATATGCACTAAAAGCAGGCTTAGGCGGTAAACAGTCGTTGTTGATTGTCTTGCCTTTGGTCGTTTTATCTATCGGCTTATTAACCATATTTGTACGCAAACAGCTGAATTCTCCTCAGCCGATGCTAGATCTTTCGCTATTTTCACGTCCTGCTATTTTAGCCGGCATTATTATGGCAATGGTTGCTGCAGGCGCTTTGGCAGGGGTTGAGTTAACTTTGGCAATGGAGCTGCAATATGTCATTCGTTTAACACCGCTGCAAGCCGGTCTTTTTATGGTTCCGATTATGGTTGCGGCCGCTATTGGCGGGCCTATTGCTGGTTTTTTATCCAATAAATTTGGACTCCGTCTGGTTGCGACCATGTCATTAATATTGGCAGCAATTGCGTTGGTCAGTTTGAGTTATTCAGATTTTCATCATCCGGGAATCATCGTTCCCTTTATTTTAGCTTCGATTGGATTAACACTGAGTATTGGTTTAACAGCTTCATCCATTGCGATCATGGGCTCAGTACCTGCAGAAAAGGGCGGTGCGGCAGGTTCACTTGAAAGTACAGGTTATGAACTGGGTACAGGACTAGGTATTACTTTATTTGGTGTTTTCATGGCCTATATATTTGGCAGTCATCTTCAAGTGCCGTCAGATTTAACTGCTGTTTTAGCAGAAAAAGCCAGACTATCGATTGGTGATACCTATTTAGTAGCGAGCCAATTACCTACAGAGCAAGGAGTTGCATTGATTAATGCAGGTAAAATAGCCTTCAGTTCAGCTCATGTGAATTTATTATCAACAGCAGGTATTATCATCGGCATACTCTCCATTGTGGTATTTTTTATGCTAGCTAAATATCGAGATGAGAATTCATTGTGATGAAATTTATTTGAGGATCATCAAACAGAATTGTTAAGTTCAGACATCAAGTTATCTTATATTTATCGCTTAAATGAAGCCTATTGATCTGAACTTAACACATTATAAATGAGTTGATGTCTTACGATTCAGTTGAATAGTAAAACAGCTGCCACCTAAGTTTTTGGATTTAGAATAATAAATATGACCTTGATGTGCTTCAATAATTGCATCAATCACTGCCAAGCCTAATCCAGTACCGCCATCTAGACGTGATCTAGAGTCTTCCAGACGATAGAAGGGTTTGAACAGGTGTTTAAGATGCGATTCATCAATACCTGGACCTTCATCTTCAAACGTCAATACCCAATGTTCTACTGTGGTTACAGATATAATATTT
>NZ_BBTF01000088.1:0-8026 GCF_000876115.1 Acinetobacter sp. NBRC 110496 | reverse complement strand
TCTATTTTATAATTAGATCAATAATTAAACGAGTGCACTATCATGCAGCCAACTACACAGTCAACAGTAAATGTTAATAGCATCAAGCAACCAGCTTTAAATAGTGTCGTGTTACAACGACTAATTAAAGAGGTAAAAATGGAAAAAGAACAAATGTCATGCGTTGGCGGTAACTATGACCGAGTTCATAACCGACATAATCGCTAATAATGTTCAATAATTTAGATACTCTGTTAATCAAGGTTGCTAGCAGATGTAACCTTGATTGCAGTTATTGTTATGTATATCAAGGTCAAGATCAAAATTGGGTTAACCAACCTAAAAGAATTAGTAACGAAACAATTGATTCTATTTGCAAAAGTATAGATCAAGTCACCTCATTTCAAAATAATGGTTTCGCGGTTGTACTACATGGTGGTGAGCCATTACTATTAGGTTCTGTAAAATTAAAAGAACTACTTTCAAAATTACGCAGAGTTTTGCCTAATTATGATAAGTATCCAATAGCTATCCAAACAAATGGGATACTATTAAGCGATGAAATAATCGAAATCTGTAGTCATTATAAAACTAGCATTTCTGTAAGTTTAGATGGTGTAAAGAAATCAAATGATATTGCTCGATTCACACATGATGGGCAAAGTTCATTTCAAAAAGTTATAAAAGGCATAGATAAGTTAATTGCCCATCCTGAAAATGATTTTTTATTTTCAGGAACATTATCTGTGATTCAGCCGACTACATCACCTGTCGAAAATTATGAATACTTAAAAAGTATAGGTAGTAAAAGTATTGATGTACTTTTACAGGATGGCAACCATACGTACTTACCAAAAGGCAAAGAAAATTTTGAAAGTTTAGAATATGGTAGATGGTTGGGAGAACTATTAGAGCATTATCTGAATGACCCTAATCCAGTTCCAATTCGCTTCTTTGACGATTTAATAAAAATAATTCTTGGAGGAAATCCTGACAAAGAGGGAAAAGGAGAAAACTCTTATGGAATTTTAGTAATTGAGACTAATGGAGACATCCGTAAAAATGACACATTAAGGGCAACTTTTAATGGTGCTGATTACTTTGAGAATAATCCTAATATTAATGTGCCGAATGCCTTATTAAATGTTCTAAGATCTAATGAGTATAAAGAAAGTTCTAAAATTCAAAAGCCTACATGTAAAGATTGTATCAACTGTGAAATAAATTTCATTTGTGGTGGCGGGATGCCTTTATCAAGGTGGAGTAAAGAAAATGAATTCGACAATCCATCTATTTACTGTCAAGATCATAAACACTATATTTATAAACTATTAAGTTTAATGGGAATTAAATGATTAATATTTCAAAAGATATACCTCTAGAGATATATCCTTATAAACATTTTTTTTCTAATTATTCTATAGATGAATGTTTAAAAGAAAGCATACAAAATTGGCTATTAAATGATGCCCAATGGAACTTAGTAGAAGCCAGTTTTTATACACAATATGAGTTTAGTTTAAAAGATACTGAATTACCGCACTTCCTAAAATTTATAATATCAACTGAATATCTTTCAGACTTAAAGGCAAGGATGGAAAAGATTTATGCAGTTGATTTACTTGATAACATTGATGTAGTAGCTCATAAATTAACGAAAGGTCATGTCATAAAAATACATAATGATTTTCTAAATGAAGACTCAATAAAAGAAAGTCACAGACTACTTATGCATTTCAACTCGAACTGGAATGTTGAGAACGGTGGATTATGTATGATCTTCACTAACAATGATGCATCATCGATACATAATATAATAGTTCCTACAGGAAATTTACTACAAAGCTTTGAAATATCAGAAAATTCTCATCATGCTGTAAGTGAGATATATTCAGGAAAGCGACTCACTATTATTTTTACTTTTTATTCGAGATAATTTTCATGCATAATTTTTTATATCCGTCTAAAGAAAATATTTTAGATTTATTAGATAGTGATATTCACTATAGAAACTACAATACTTTTGACTATATAAATGACTTAAATAACTTAAATGAAAATTTATGCATATTACAAAAGTTACCAGATTACATGTCTAATATTTGGTCAGATATTGGCATTAATCTTGATCAAACATATGATCTTAAAAATTCAATGCTACAAATTAAAGATACTTTTGAATATATTACCCAATATGATAATGATCATATGGGTTTTTATACAAAGTCATTAATTAAGTCGATTCATTTATTAAAAACAGAAAATGATTATAATGATATTAGTTTTAGCGACCCGAATTTACCTTATACAGTTTTCATAAATTTACCTGATATTAATCTAGAAAATTGGCTTGAAAGGACTGTAGAAAATTTGATTCATGAAACTATGCATTTACTACTATCTTTATTAGAAAAAAAATATGATTTCTATCTTTCGACAAATAAAAAAATATATTCTCCTTGGAAACATGAACCTCGAAATAGTAAAGGAATACTGCACGCTATTTATGTATTTTCACATCTAAAAAAATTCTGGGAAAAAGTCTATAGGTCAGAGAAGACTTCCTTCTCAAAGAAACGCATAGAAGAAATTCAGAAACAATTAAGTCTTCTAAAAGTTGAAGAACTAACAGATTTTTATTCCAATGATGGATTGAAAATTTTAAACCTCTGTTTTATTTAATAAAAATTTTAGAATAAAATGAATAAATAAAAAATAAACACATATATTACAAAAACTTAAAGAATAGTGTTAACAATTTTGTAAAATTTTAAGCTTAGCTCTCAAAGTTAAAAAACTTCAACATGGCTATATCGCTAAAAATCAATTAATTTTCATCTAAGCGACATTTCATGACGCAACCATTTTGTTAGATTAAGAAAATACAATCCCCAAAAAAATCAAAATAAGCATCTGATTTAAATAAGTTTTACCTCAAAAGAGTACAAATTAAATTCATCATTTTTTTAGCAATATCATTAAAATAGATTAAGTAAGATGATGACTAAAGCCATATATTTGACTATAATCAACAAATGTAAATATTTTAGTCAATTTATTTACCAATATATTTCAATTAGTTACATCAAAAATGGCGATTTTACCAAAATGAATAGAGATTTAGTCACAATTTCCAGATTGGCACTATCAGGTAGTGAAGTGGATTTACGTCTATTTCTTGCCAAGCATATTCGCAAAATAAAAAAAGATGATATTGAAACGGCAATAGCTTTAGAGAATCTCCTAAAGACTCAATCGTCATTTAGCCCATCAGTATTACGTAAAAAAAATCTTTCTGAACCCGAAGTAAATAAAAACCAAGATCATAATAATCTCGATGAAGAATTGGCCTCTTTAATTAAGGTTTGGAATCCAAGTAGTACTTTAGAAAATATTTATTTATCTTCAGATATAAGAATGGCTCTAGAGTTAATTATCAAAGAAAGGTCTATTACAAATTTAAATGCACTAACTTCAAGAGGGCTCAAGCCAGTTACCACAGCAATCTTTCAAGGCCCTCCCGGGGTAGGAAAGTCCTTAGCTGCAAAATGGCTAGCAAAGCAGTTAAACCTCCCTCTTTATATTTTAGATTTAACTGCTGTCATGAGTAGCTATATGGGGAAAACAGGGAATAATCTTCGTAAAGTATTAGATTTTGCCAAAAGCCATTCCTGCATCATCTTCCTAGATGAAATAGATGCTATTGCAAAAAAACGTGGAGATAATTCCGACGTTGGTGAACTAAAACGACTAGTAACTATTTTATTACAGGAGTTAGAAAGCTGGCCCGAACAAAGTTTATTATTAGCAGCTACAAATCATTTTGAATTAATCGACCCTGCTTTATGGAGACGATTCGATATGGATTTGACTTTTAAATTGCCTACAAGTAAAAATATTGAAATTGCACTAAAAGACTATTTAGCAGATGATTTTGATTATTTTTTACCGTGGCTTGACTTAATTAAGTTAAAAATGCAAGGGCTTTCATTTAGTTTAATGAAGAGAGAAATTAGTTACCTTAGAAAACTAAAATTAATGGATCAAAGCCTATTTGAAAAAACTATCATCAAAGAGTTAATTCCTGATATATCTAATATGACTAAACAGGATAGAATAAGTCTAGCTTTGCAATTAGTAAATGAGTATAAATTTCCAAAAACACGAGCAGCAGAGTTTATGGAAATAAGTAGAGATACTTTAAGAAAATATCTAAATGGTACCAAAGAGGGGGTATAACGCATGTCAACTAAAAAAATTAACTATTTAATTGGTAATGCTGAATTACTTACCAAGCAAGTTCCCGGCCCAAAAAGGAAAATGGATAAAGTACCACTTTATTCAGCCGATGAAATTAAAACAAGGTTAATTCCTCAGCTAAATAAGCTAATTGAGAGCTCAAATAATCTAAATAACGAGTTATGTCCAAAAGACTTAACAGTTAGCGCAATAACTTTACACCCATCATTCATAGCAAAAACAGCATTCCCATCCAAGTTTCTTAGATCTTTTGGTGGTGTAAACCTAGGAAGTAAATCAACAAAAATCCTACCTGACAAATGGAATAAAGTCGCAGCGCCCGAAGAAACCCCAACAACTAAATTATTTATTGCGGTAAAAAGATCTCAACTGAGTGAATTTAAAAATTCATTAGAAGAATTAACAGATGAAGATGCTCTAATAACAGACTTAGAAAAAATATGGGACATTGAGTTTGTTCAACCAGATTCAAAAATTAAAAATAATCCTGAGCAAGTTCAAGGATATTTTGAAATTGGCTTACATTTACTCCCATCAGGCGACACTGAGTTCATTAAGCGTGAATTTATTAAATTTGCCCAAAAATTAGGGTTAGAAATTCGCGCAGATTTAGCTATCGGAATTTCTAATCTATGGTTTGTTCCTTGTGTTGGCGATGAAAATTTAGTTCATGAATTAGCTAAGTTTTCTTTTGTTCGTGTTATTCGCCCAATTCCAACACTCCGATCTTTTACCCCAATCTTTAAGGCTCTACCTATTTCTGCAAATATTTCTATTGCTAAACAAAAGCCTTTAGATTCATCTATTAAAGTAGCAATATTAGATGGTGGATTACCAGAGACCCATATATTAGAACCATGGGTTAAAAACTATAAACTTGCAGATAATACTGCAAAAGATCATGAAGATGGGCTGAGTCACGGGTTGGGAGTCACATCTGCATTTCTATTTGGCCCATTAAAGCCCGGTTTAATTAATACGAAGCCATATTCCTACGTAGATCATCACCGAGTAGTAGATAGTAAAATAATATATGAGAATCCTTTAGAACTGTATCGAACCTTAAATCATATCGAAGATATTCTGTTATCTCGTCAGTATGAGTTTTTGAATCTAAGTTTAGGGCCTAACCTACCTATTGATGATGATGAAATTCATCCTTGGACATCATTAATTGATAGTTACCTAGCAGATGGTGAAACATTTTTAACTATCGCTGCTGGTAATAATGGCGAGAGTGATTTAGAGGCAGGTCTCTGTCGAATTCAAGTCCCATCTGATTGTATCAATGCTTTATCTGTTGGGGCATCTACCCATATTGATTCTCATTGGAAAAAAGCAAGCTATAGTGCTATCGGGCCTGGCAGATCCCCAGGGCGCATAAAGCCAGACCTTTTAGCTTTTGGTGGTTCACCTGATCAGTATTTTCATATTCCTCATGAACTAAATTCTTCACAAATTGTTCCAACTTGTGGAACCAGTTTTTCCGCCCCCTATCTATTAAGAAGTGCTGTCGGAATACGAGCTGTGCTAGGAGAACAAGTTTCTCTTATGGCAATTAAAGCTTTGTTAATACATAACTCAATTAAAAATGATGAATCTAAAAATCATATTGGTTGGGGAAAAATTCCAGAAAACTTAAATGATTTTATTGTTTCACCAGATGGTGTTGTTAAAATCCTATACCAAGGAGAGTTAAATCCCGGCAAATACTTAAACGTTCCGTTACCAATCCCATCTGATGGTATAAATGGAATGATTTCTATTAAAGCTACATGCTGTATAGCTTGTGATACTGACCCCCAAGACTCTGCAATGTATACAAAAGCAGGCATCACAATTAAATGGAATCCTAAAATAGGGAAAGGATCTCAGCCATTTTTCAAGCAGACTACATTTGCAACAGAAGCAGAATTAAGATCCGATGCAGGAAAATGGGAAACTGTACTTCATAATCAAGTGAATAAACGAGGAAGCAGTATGGAAGAACCTGCTTTTGAATTACATTATTCTGCAAGAGAAAATGGAGCAGATGCCGGCTCTAGAGCAAGACCAATAAAATATGCATTTCTGGTTACTATTGAAGCGCCTAAAAATCAGGATATATTTACTGATATTCTGAATGAGTATTCACACATTCTATCTGAAATAGAACCACAAATTGATTTACCAATTCAAATTCAATCTTAATTAGTCTTCAAAAATAGTTAGCAATTAAAATATTTGCTAACTATTTTTAAATAATTACTTAAAAATTTAATTTTTATCAACTATAACCCATTATTTCTTAAGTGATTCACCTCAACTAAATTTAGTAAAGAGAGTAAACCACCGATGCTCTGAATCTGCTCAATAGGTACGCCTCTGATCGCCTTGTTATAGGAATTCATGAAGTAGTTTTCCACTGTGGATCACCACCACTCAACGCATCTACCACATGATAAACACGCATGAGCAATAAGGCCAGTTCTCCTTGCTTAGATGCAGGGTCAAGTACAAGATTGGCTTTTAAGCGGCTGATCGAGCTACGATGCACTCCAATCACAGCTGCAACCTGTGATTGCTTTAAACCGAGCTGATCAGCAGTATTAAGTAATACTTTTGCTAATACCACTTTATAGTCTATATTTGATTGAGTAATATTTGTCTTCATAAGCTTCAATAAGATCAACTAAAATTTCCATTTCTTCGGCTTCAGGTGTTCCTTTATCTGCCTGAAAGATGCTTTCTAAACGGATAAAAGCGTTAGTAAGATCATCCTCATTTCTAATCGGTTTAATATTCACAGATATTTCCCTTTTCTCATAATATCCTCCGATTCCTATTTCCAGAAACAGGAGGATAGGTGTCAACGAGCTGCACTATTTTAAGATGGTTATTTCTGTTTTGTATAATAATCCTCGCCATGCAGATTATAGTCATAGCGTGAAGTTCGATTGATCTTGATAATATAGCTATTATCATTCACCGGAACCGCAACATCCCGCCATTTGGACAGATGGCATAATTTTTTTGAAATCATCTCGCTTTTACTACCTTTCTAATATTTGTTATTGATAATGATCAGCCGAGAGTAACTGGCGGATTTCACTTGCCATTTGAGGACTGCGCCAAGGGAATAGCACTTTTAGGCTATTGTTAGGTTTGAATTTATCTCTTGTCCCAATGTTAACTTGAAACTCTCGCTTCATTGGTGTTCTATGCTCACGTTGGTTAATATGTGTTCCCATCATCGGGTTACTAATCACTGTAGTTGTGGCACTGAAGCGATCTTCGGCCAAGTTATAATGGCCTACAGAGGTAATAAAGTCGAAAGAATATTTGACTAGGCGTTGATCGGGCTGATCAAACAGGATGATTGTCTTATCCTGACTGTTAATCCAGACTCCACGATTTTGATAATTAAAGGTTTCACCCTGACGTTTCAGTTGTTCGGTCATCCCATCAAAGTAGGTATTTCCGTATTGATATAGGTAGTAAATGATCACAAACCAGAATAGGTCAAAGCCAAAGAAGATATAGGCAAAAGCGCCAAAGGAAAAAATTTTGGCGACAATGAGAAAAATCACAATTGGCAAGATCACACATTTTAAAAATAATTTGGATTTTTTTGGGTAGTTTTTGATTGGAATGATTTTTGGTTTCGTTAATTCAGTCATAGTTATTCCCACACATGTTCAATGTAATACTTCACAATCACAAGGGGATAAAAAAGTGTATTTTATAGGCGTGACTTAGCCATCCACCTTATGAATTGTTCTATTTAAAAATTTTTTAATACAGCTAA
>NZ_BBTF01000089.1:0-7535 GCF_000876115.1 Acinetobacter sp. NBRC 110496 | reverse complement strand
CTGTTTCTTGTTGCTGTGACTGACCATTAAAGTCTCAAAAATGACATTAATGTTCTAAACTTTAACAATATAGTTGTAAACTCAAAGAGGAAGTTTGAATGAATATTACGAAAAAATCAGATTCAATACTTGTGGTATTTTTTAAGTTGTTTCTTTGTAGCAGTGCATTTGTTGCATGTATTTTATTTGGATTTTGGTTGAGTCCAATGCAAGTACCATCCCCAATAGTCATTTTTATATCACTTGCAATCACCGTTTTATTTACTTATTGGATATTTGGAATAGGTAAACTCAAACATAAGTAAATTTACAACTATTATGTCATAAATGGATTGGTTATCTAAACTCAAAGTTCATTGAGTTTAGAACTATAATGTAAATTTACTGAATCATACCTAATGTAAGTTATTGATTTTATGATTCATCAGTTTAAGTCTTTAATGTGCAAAGACATCAGGCAACGACGGGCTGCTGCCGGCCATCAGCGGACGCAGGGAGGACTTTCCGCAACCGGCCGTTCGATGCGGCACCGATGGCCTTCGCGCAGGGGTAGTGAATCCGCCAGGATTGACTTGCGCTGCCCTACCTCTCACTAGTGAGGGGCGGCAGCGCATCAAGCGGTGAGCGCACTCCGGCACCGCCAACTTTCAGCACATGCGTGTAAATCATCGTCGTAGAGACGTCGGAATGGCCGAGCAGATCCTGCACGGTTCGAATGTCGTAACCGCTGCGGAGCAAGGCCGTCGCGAACGAGTGGCGGAGGGTGTGCGGTGTGGCGGGCTTCGTGATGCCTGCTTGTTCTACGGCACGTTTGAAGGCGCGCTGAAAGGTCTGGTCATACATGTGATGGCGACGCACGACACCGCTCCGTGGATCGGTCGAATGCGTGTGCTGCGCAAAAACCCAGAACCACGGCCAGGAATGCCCGGCGCGCGGATACTTCCGCTCAAGGGCGTCGGGAAGCGCAACGCCGCTGCGGCCCTCGGCCTGGTCCTTCAGCCACCATGCCCGTGCACGCGACAGCTGCTCGCGCAGGCTGGGTGCCAAGCTCTCGGGTAACATCAAGGCCCGATCCTTGGAGCCCTTGCCCTCCCGCACGATGATCGTGCCGTGATCGAAATCCAGATCCTTGACCCGCAGTTGCAAACCCTCACTGATCCGCATGCCCGTTCCATACAGAAGCTGGGCGAACAAACGATGCTCGCCTTCCAGAAAACCGAGGATGCGAACCACTTCATCCGGGGTCAGCACCACCGGCAAGCGCCGCGACGGCCGAGGTCTTCCGATCTCCTGA
The DNA here is from genome assembly GCF_000876115.1 of Acinetobacter sp. NBRC 110496. Taxonomy (NCBI): domain Bacteria; kingdom Pseudomonadati; phylum Pseudomonadota; class Gammaproteobacteria; order Moraxellales; family Moraxellaceae; genus Acinetobacter; species Acinetobacter sp. NBRC 110496. The sequence continues at coordinate 6,241 of NZ_BBTF01000089.1, read as the reverse complement.
AGCCAGGGCAGATCCGTGCACAGCACCTTGCCGTAGAAGAACAGCAAGGCCGCCAATGCCTGACGATGCGTGGAGACCGAAACCTTGCGCTCGTTCGCCAGCCAGGACAGAAATGCCTCGACTTCGCTGCTGCCCAAGGTTGCCGGGTGACGCACACCGTGGAAACGGATGAAGGCACGAACCCAGTTGACATAAGCCTGTTCGGTTCGTAAACTGTAATGCAAGTAGCGTATGCGCTCACGCAACTGGTCCAGAACCTTGACCGAACGCAGCGGTGGTAACGGCGCAGTGGCGGTTTTCATGGCTTGTTATGACTGTTTTTTTGTACAGTCTATGCCTCGGGCATCCAAGCAGCAAGCGCGTTACGCCGTGGGTCGATGTTTGATGTTATGGAGCAGCAACGATGTTACGCAGCAGGGCAGTCGCCCTAAAACAAAGTTAGAAAAGGAAAAGTATGAGCAAGTTATCTGTATTCTTTATATTTTTGTTTTGCAGCATTGCTACCGCAGCAGAGTCTTTGCCAGATTTAAAAATTGAAAAGCTTGATGAAGGCGTTTATGTTCATACTTCGTTTGAAGAAGTTAACGGGTGGGGCGTTGTTCCTAAACATGGTTTGGTGGTTCTTGTAAATGCTGAGGCTTACCTAATTGACACTCCATTTACGGCTAAAGATACTGAAAAGTTAGTCACTTGGTTTGTGGAGCGTGGCTATAAAATAAAAGGCAGCATTTCCTCTCATTTTCATAGCGACAGCACGGGCGGAATAGAGTGGCTTAATTCTCGATCTATCCCCACGTATGCATCTGAATTAACAAATGAACTGCTTAAAAAAGACGGTAAGGTTCAAGCCACAAATTCATTTAGCGGAGTTAACTATTGGCTAGTTAAAAATAAAATTGAAGTTTTTTATCCAGGCCCGGGACACACTCCAGATAACGTAGTGGTTTGGTTGCCTGAAAGGAAAATATTATTCGGTGGTTGTTTTATTAAACCGTACGGTTTAGGCAATTTGGGTGACGCAAATATAGAAGCTTGGCCAAAGTCCGCCAAATTATTAAAGTCCAAATATGGTAAGGCAAAACTGGTTGTTCCAAGTCACAGTGAAGTTGGAGACGCATCACTCTTGAAACTTACATTAGAGCAGGCGGTTAAAGGGTTAAACGAAAGTAAAAAACCATCAAAACCAAGCAACTAAATTTCTAACAAGTCGTTGCAGCACGCCACTACGTGGCTGGACAGTTTGTAAGTTGCGCTTTTGTGGTTTGCTTCGCAAAGTATTCCACAACGCGCAACTTACAAACTGCCGCTGAACTTAGCGTTAGGCATCACAAAGTACAGCATCGTGACCAACAGCAACGATTCCGTCACACTGCGCCTCATGACTGAGCATGACCTTGCGATGCTCTATGAGTGGCTAAATCGATCTCATATCGTCGAGTGGTGGGGCGGAGAAGAAGCACGCCCGACACTTGCTGACGTACAGGAACAGTACTTGCCAAGCGTTTTAGCGCAAGAGTCCGTCACTCCATACATTGCAATGCTGAATGGAGAGCCGATTGGGTATGCCCAGTCGTACGTTGCTCTTGGAAGCGGGGACGGATGGTGGGAAGAAGAAACCGATCCAGGAGTACGCGGAATAGACCAGTCACTGGCGAATGCATCACAACTGGGCAAAGGCTTGGGAACCAAGCTGGTTCGAGCTCTGGTTGAGTTGCTGTTCAATGATCCCGAGGTCACCAAGATCCAAACGGACCCGTCGCCGAGCAACTTGCGAGCGATCCGATGCTACGAGAAAGCGGGGTTTGAGAGGCAAGGTACCGTAACCACCCCAGATGGTCCAGCCGTGTACATGGTTCAAACACGCCAGGCATTCGAGCGAACACGCAGTGATGCCTAACCCTTCCATCGAGGGGGACGTCCAAGGGCTGGCGCCCTTGGCCGCCCCTTATGTCAAACGTTAGATGCACTAAGCACATAATTGCTCACAGCCAAACTATCAGGTCAAGTCTGCTTTTATTATTTTTAAGCGTGCATAATAAGCCCTACACAAATTGGGAGATATATCATGAAAGGCTGGCTTTTTCTTGTTATCGCAATAGTTGGCGAAGTAATCGCAACATCCGCATTAAAATCTAGCGAGGGCTTTACTAAGCTTGCCCCTTCCGCCGTTGTCATAATCGGTTATGGCATCGCATTTTATTTTCTTTCTCTGGTTCTGAAATCCATCCCTGTCGGTGTTGCTTATGCAGTCTGGTCGGGACTCGGCGTCGTCATAATTACAGCCATTGCCTGGTTGCTTCATGGGCAAAAGCTTGATGCGTGGGGCTTTGTAGGTATGGGGCTCATAATTGCTGCCTTTTTGCTCGCCCGATCCCCATCGTGGAAGTCGCTGCGGAGGCCGACGCCATGGTGACGGTGTTCGGCATTCTGAATCTCACCGAGGACTCCTTCTTCGATGAGAGCCGGCGGCTAGACCCCGCCGGCGCTGTCACCGCGGCGATCGAAATGCTGCGAGTCGGATCAGACGTCGTGGATGTCGGACCGGCCGCCAGCCATCCGGACGCGAGGCCTGTATCGCCGGCCGATGAGATCAGACGTATTGCGCCGCTCTTAGACGCCCTGTCCGATCAGATGCACCGTGTTTCAATCGACAGCTTCCAACCGGAAACCCAGCGCTATGCGCTCAAGCGCGGCGTGGGCTACCTGAACGATATCCAAGGATTTCCTGACCCTGCGCTCTATCCCGATATTGCTGAGGCGGACTGCAGGCTGGTGGTTATGCACTCAGCGCAGCGGGATGGCATCGCCACCCGCACCGGTCACCTTCGACCCGAAGACGCGCTCGACGAGATTGTGCGGTTCTTCGAGGCGCGGGTTTCCGCCTTGCGACGGAGCGGGGTCGCTGCCGACCGGCTCATCCTCGATCCGGGGATGGGATTTTTCTTGAGCCCCGCACCGGAAACATCGCTGCACGTGCTGTCGAACCTTCAAAAGCTGAAGTCGGCGTTGGGGCTTCCGCTATTGGTCTCGGTGTCGCGGAAATCCTTCTTGGGCGCCACCGTTGGCCTTCCTGTAAAGGATCTGGGTCCAGCGAGCCTTGCGGCGGAACTTCACGCGATCGGCAATGGCGCTGACTACGTCCGCACCCACGCGCCTGGAGATCTGCGAAGCGCAATCACCTTCTCGGAAACCCTCGCGAAATTTCGCAGTCGCGACGCCAGAGACCGAGGGTTAGATCATGCCTAGCATTCACCTTCCGGCCGCCCGCTAGCGGACCCTGGTCAGGTTCCGCGAAGGTGGGCGCAGACATGCTGGGCTCGTCAGGATCAAACTGCACTATGAGGCGGCGGTTCATACCGCGCCAGGGGAGCGAATGGACAGCGAGGAGCCTCCGAACGTTCGGGTCGCCTGCTCGGGTGATATCGACGAGGTTGTGCGGCTGATGCACGACGCTGCGGCGTGGATGTCCGCCAAGGGAACGCCCGCCTGGGACGTCGCGCGGATCGACCGGACATTCGCGGAGACCTTCGTCCTGAGATCCGAGCTCCTAGTCGCGAGTTGCAGCGACGGCATCGTCGGCTGTTGCACCTTGTCGGCCGAGGATCCCGAGTTCTGGCCCGACGCCCTCAAGGGGGAGGCCGCATATCTGCACAAGCTCGCGGTGCGACGGACACATGCGGGCCGGGGTGTCAGCTCCGCGCTGATCGAGGCTTGCCGCCATGCCGCGCGAACGCAGGGGTGCGCCAAGCTGCGGCTCGACTGCCACCCGAACCTGCGTGGCCTATACGAGCGGCTCGGATTCACCCACGTCGACACTTTCAATCCCGGCTGGGATCCAACCTTCATCGCAGAACGCCTAGAACTCGAAATCTAACGTCCGTTCGGGCATCGAGGTCCATGTCGGGGTGGGACGGGCCCGTGGCTTCAAGATCACTTGCAGTCCGACCGCGATGTCTTGGTTGCGCGAGAGGTTGTCGATATCCTCCACTTCCATCATCAACCCTGGATAATGCCGCCGCCGTCATCGCCGCCGACGCCCGTGCCGGGCTTTTCGGGCCTGTCAGGCTTGCTCGGCCTTCAGCCTGCCTGGGCGAGATCTCCGGCGGACGGATTAACGGCGGAGCTTCGCCGCCTTTCGTGCGTGTGAAGGCCGAAGATAGTTCTCTCAAAAACATCCGTTTATGAGAGATACCAAATGTCATTTTCAGAAGACGACTGCACCAGTTGATTGGGCGTAATGGCTGTTGTGCAGCCAGCTCCTGACAGTTCAATATCAGAAGTGATCTGCACCAATCTCGACTATGCTCAATACTCGTGTGGGCTCTGTTGCAAAAATCGTGAAGCTTGAGCATGCTTGGCGGAGATTGGACGGACGGAACGATGACGGATTTCAAGTGGCGCCATTTCCAGGGTGATGTGATCCTGTGGGCGGTGCGCTGGTATTGTCGCTATCCGATCAGCTATCGCGACCTTGAGGAAATGCTGGCGGAACGCGGCATTTCGGTCGACCATACGACGATCTATCGCTGGGTCCAGTGCTACGCCCCGGAGATGGAGAAGCGGCTGCGCTGGTTCTGGCGGCGTGGCTTTGATCCGAGCTGGCGCCTGGATGAAACCTACGTCAAGGTGCGGGGCAAGTGGACCTACCTGTACCGGGCAGTCGACAAGCGGGGCGACACGATCGATTTCTACCTGTCGCCGACCCGCAGCGCCAAGGCAGCGAAGCGGTTCCTGGGCAAGGCCCTGCGAGGCCTGAAGCACTGGGAAAAGCCTGCCACGCTCAATACCGACAAAGCGCCGAGCTATGGTGCAGCGATCACCGAATTGAAGCGCGAAGGAAAGCTGGACCGGGAGACGGCCCACCGGCAGGTGAAGTATCTCAATAACGTGATCGAGGCCGATCACGGAAAGCTCAAGATACTGATCAAGCCGGTGCGCGGTTTCAAATCGATCCCCACGGCCTATGCCACGATCAAGCATGGGCATGCTCAACCACCATTTCGCAGCAGCCGCCTGATCGGCGCAGAGCGACAGCCTACCTCTGACTGCCGCCAATCTTTGCAACAGAGCCCTCAATAACGTGATCGAGGCCGATCACGGAAAGCTCAAGATACTGATCAAGCCGGTGCGCGGTTTCAAATCGATCCCCACGGCCTATGCCACGATCAAGGGATTCGAAGTCATGCGAGCCCTGCGCAAAGGACAGGCTCGCCCCTGGTGCCTGCAGCCCGGCATCAGGGGCGAGGTGCGCCTTGTGGAGAGAGCTTTTGGCATTGGGCCCTCGGCGCTGACGGAGGCCATGGGCATGCTCAACCACCATTTCGCAGCAGCCGCCTGATCGGCGCAGAGCGACAGCCTACCTCTGACTGCCGCCAATCTTTGCAACAGAGCCTCCGTCGCCATGCTCACCTCGCTTTGGTGCACACGAGTATTGAGCATAGTCGAGATTGGTGCAGATCACTTCTGATATTGAACTGTCAGGAGCTGGCTGCACAACAGCCATTACGCCCAATCAACTGGTGCAGTCGTCTTCTGAAAATGACATTAAATGCGCCTAGCGCATTTTCCCGACCTTAATGCGCCTCGCGCTGTAGCCTCACGCCCACATATGTGCTAATGTGGTTACGTGTATTTTATGGAGGTTATCCAATGAGCCGCCTGACAATCGACATGACGGACCAGCAGCACCAGAGCCTGAAAGCCCTGGCCGCCTTGCAGGGCAAGACCATTAAGCAATACGCCCTCGAACGTCTGTTCCCCGGTGACGCTGATGCCGATCAGGCATGGCAGGAACTGAAAACCATGCTGGGGAACCGCATCAACGATGGGCTTGCCGGCAAGGTGTCCACCAAGAGCGTCGGCGAAATTCTTGATGAAGAACTCAGCGGGGATCGCGCTTGACGGCCTACATCCTCACGGCTGAGGCCGAAGCCGATCTACGCGGCATCATCCGCTACACGCGCCGGGAGTGGGGCGCGGCGCAGGTGCGCCGCTATATCGCTAAGCTGGAACAGGGCATAGCCAGGCTTGCCGCCGGCGAAGGCCCGTTTAAGGACATGAGCGAACTCTTTCCCGCGCTGCGGATGGCCCGCTGCGAACACCACTACGTTTTTTGCCTGCCGCGTGCGGGCGAACCCGCGTTGGTCGTGGCGATCCTGCATGAGCGCATGGACCTCATGACGCGACTTGCCGACAGGCTCAAGGGCTGATTTCAGCCGCTAAAAATCGCGCCACTCACAAC
>NZ_BBTF01000090.1:0-7508 GCF_000876115.1 Acinetobacter sp. NBRC 110496 | reverse complement strand
CCAATGATCTTACCGAGGTAATAGCTTAAGGTACTTAACAGGTATCTTATATTATTAATTATAAGTAATATATTAATAATATAAACAATATCTTATCTAGTTGAGTAAGTACTATGAGTTGCTTAGTTCAGTATAGCCCATACTCAAATGAGCTATAGATAACGTATCCATATCAAGTCACTAAAAACATGTAGAACTAACCCTATAGTATGTTCCAAAGCCTTTAAGCATTTAACTGAGCAGGATGACTACAACATCCTGCTAGAGAATCATGATCAGTAAAATTTTACATCTCTCTCTTAGATATGAACCTTATGTTTCGAGAGAGAATCCAAATGTACCAGAATATTCAATATGATCAGCTTTACCATGAAGCAGAAGTATTGGCAGCAGTAGACCATTTCATTCAAGAAGTTTGCTTAGGTAGTTATGATCTATATCATCAAAACCTGATGATAGACCTACAAAAATTAGTTCAGTCATTTAAGCCAATCTATAAAGCTAATTTATACTATTGTAATGCTGTGCTGATATTCATTGAGGTGGTGAAGACCGTTGATTACACACTGAGCCAAATGCCACAGGCAAATTATGAATCTATTAAAGATTTTGATGAAATGACTGTATGGCATATTTTGACTTATATCCAGTCATTATCAGGCTGTGTTCAACAGCAACTAATTGAACATCAACAACGTGAATTAAAGAATCAACAGAGCCTTTTTGAATATGCATCCACACTCATTCATCATTATGCGAGAACATTAGTTGTTCGAGTAGATCTATCTATCAAGAAAGAATATCAAGCCTTATACAACATTCAGGTATTTAACCAAGCCTTAGAGGTCTTGCTTCGGCGTATCGCAGATCAGGATACTTGCTTTAGTGGTTTACATGGTTATGCATGGGCTTTAGAGCATGGCATAAGCAAGGGCTACCATTGCCATCTCTTGCTTATGTACGATGGAAATATACATAAAGAAGGTTTTATGATGGGGCAGTGGGTCGGTGAGTGCTGGAAGCAGATTACTCATGGATATGGTTATATTTTTAACTGTAACCATCCTGACTATATGGCGATCTATGAAGAGATGGGGATTTTAGGCATTGGAATGATTCATCGTCATGATGAAAATAAACTTAATAATTTTCTGTATTACGTTGTCCCTTATTTGGTGAATGAAGAAAAAGAACAACAACATCCTCGAGTGAAGGATTCAGCCTACATGCGTAGTTTCGGTAAAGGTGTGATCGATTCGAAAAACCGTAGAGGTTTATAAATATTGAATTTTTAATAGAGAACACTGCTAATACTGTGTTCTCTATTTCATATTTACTAACATCAAAAAGACAAACTCACATTGCCTTGGTCGGTCCAGCGTGGTTCAATGAAAATTTATTGATCCATCGAACAAATGTGCTATTCAAACAGCTACAAAGTTTTGAAACTCATATGTTGAATAATGCTGATCGTATTATTGTTTTTAGTACTTTATTGATCTATCAACATGAAGCCTATATGCGTGCTTATCATCTGAACCAATGGATCTTACATAAGTTGCAAAAAGGTAATGAAATGGAAAAAGTTCAAGCTGGTTGGGTGGCTATTGGTGAATCAAGTAATTTTATAGCAGTTGATCTACAGTCAAAAATTAATGAGATTAATCGTCAATTAGATATTTATAGAGAACTTGCTAAACCCGGTTCAGCACAGCCTAATCTTTCTCATCAGCTTAAACCTGCTTGAGTGTTGGAATAATATCAATAGTTGTATTTAAAAAATTGGAGAGATCATTTACTAATTGAAAAGTAAATTTTAATTCATTCCAAATAATTTCACATACATAACATCCTAATGAGAATCATGAAGCTCTTTTGAGATCACATGAAAATATGAAAACAGAGCCTGCCTTCGAGCAGGCTTTTTTGTGCCCAAAATTTAAGGAGTCGAGCCATGAGCTTGAGCTGTCCCTTTTGTCATTCAACGAATGTGATATTGGTTGAAGCAAGTACACAACAATCAAATACAACCTTAACCAATTTGGTCACACCGACCACATTGGGTGCATTGGGAACCACGGTCGCAAAGTCTTTCAATCTGCCACCGATTGTCGGTGGAATTGCAGGAACAGTATTGGGTAGTGTGTTGAATTCATTCACTGAACAAAGCACACCATCACAGCAGAATTTGTGCTTTTGCCACAACTGCTACCAAAAATTTCCAACTCATCTTTTGCACTAAAGAATATTCATATCCACACAGATTCAAATTTCATTTTCAATTTAAAAGGAATATAACTATGGCACATCAACTTGAACAAATGGCTTATGTCGGTGATACCCCTTGGCATGGTCTAGGTAATCAACTAAGTCAAAACCAACCGATTGAAGTCTGGGCACAGCAGGCAGGCATGGACTGGCGGATTGAGTCTTCCAATGTCAGTTATATGGCACAGAATGAACGTGGGCAAAGTATCATCATACCTTATGAAGAGCAACGAGTACTTTATCGCTCAGACACCCATGCACCACTATCAGTCGTTAGCCAACGCTTTCAGGAAGTTCAACCACGAGAGATTTTAGAATTCTATCGTGACTTGACTGAACAATCAGGCTTTGAGCTTGAAACCGCAGGCGTGCTTAAAGGTGGTAAGAAATTCTGGGCACTGGCTCGGACAGGGCAAACATCCATATTAAAGGGCAAAGATGTCAGTAATGGCTATATGCTCTTGGCAACAGCATGTGACGGAACCCTTGCCACCACCGCACAATTTACCTCAATCCGAGTGGTGTGTAACAACACTTTAGCGATTGCCTTAAAAGGACAGAACAGCAGTGCAGGTGTGGTCAAAGTTCCACACAGTACTAAATTTGATGCAGATAGGGTCAAACAGCAATTGGGTATTTCAGTACGTGCATGGGATGAACACATGTATGAAATGAAGCAACTGACACAACGTAAGGTGAGTCAGATGGAAGCATCCGCTTACTTTGATGCAGTATTCAATAACAGCACCATGAACAACGTATTAGATCAGGAGGATAACATCATTCAGTTCTACCGTGATGTAGCCTTGCAAGCCCAAGCCAATGGCAAGGACAAAGCTGAACCAAATGCGAGATCGATGAGTCGAGCTATGGAAATGTTTAATGGTCAAGGACGAGGTGCGGAGCTAAGTTCAGCCAAAGGAACAGCCTATGGATTACTGTGTTCAATCACAGAATTTATAGACCACGAACGTCGTGCCATGAGTACCGATCACCGACTTGATTCAGCTTGGTTTGGTGCTGGCGCATCGATCAAACAACGAGGATTGGAACAGGCACTTAACATGCTTGCATAGTGCGAAATATACATTTTTCAATCATGGAAAGTTAGACCTAACTAAGCATTTTTAAATGGAATTTAGAATTTTAAAAATTATTAAAACCATAGCTTCGGCTGTGGTTTTTTTATGCCCATTTTTTGTGATCCCCATCATTTTACATAGCAAAATAATCAGGACTTCAATATGAATACCGCAATTTTAAATCCATCCATTCAACAGGCAAGTACTCCATTTATTGCCCCAAAATTATTCACAGCCAAACGCTTGGTCAATACCAAAAACATGACTCAAGCAGAATGGCTTGAAGTACGTCGTCAAGGCATCGGTAGTAGTGATTGTGCCGCAGCGTGTGGACTCAATCCCTATATGTCGATGCTTGAACTATGGATGATCAAGACAGGTCGAGTCAAACAATCCATTGAAGATGAAAGCGCAGGTCATGCCCCTTTATATTGGGGCAAACAACTTGAACCTTTGGTCGCTGAATACTACAGCATGCATACCAACAACAAAGTCCGTCGTATCAATGCCGTACTACAACATCCTGATGAGGATAAGCATTTTATGCTGGCTAACTTAGATTACTCGGTAGTAGGTAGTGAGGAAGTACAGATTTTAGAATGCAAAACCGCAGGAGAATATGGAGCAAAGTTATGGCGAGATGGCGTGCCTTTATACGTACTGTGTCAGGTGCAACATCAACTCGCTGTAACAGGCAAAAAGGCAGCACATATTTGTGTGCTGATCTGTGGTCATGAAATTCGTATCTATAAAGTGATACGTTCGGAATTGGTGATTGAGCATATCGTCAATGCAGAGCGTTACTTTTGGGAGTGTGTGGAAAAAGACACACCACCTGATGTGGATGCCAGTGAGTCGGCAGCCAAAGCTATACAGCAGCTCTATCCGCAACATATTCCATTAACTGTTGAAGACTTGAGTCATAACGAACAAGCCAATCAATTGTTTGCTCAACTGATTCAAGAAAAGCATCACATTGAGCAGCATCAAAATAACTTTGATGAAATTAAGCATCAAATCCAGATGTTGATGAAGGATGCTGAACGAGCAACCTTTGCCAATGGTTCGGTGACGTGGAAGAAATCCAAAGATTCAATCAGTTTAGACAGCAAAGCCTTACTCAAACTTCACCCAGAAATGCTTGAGCAGTTTCCGCAAAACAAAGCAGGGACACGACGTTTTCAGATCTATACCGATGACTGAATCCATCACGTCGATATTTCCAATCTTCCAAAAAGTGCAAAAAACCACCTCCGATCTACCGACTCCCGAAGGAGCGGTAGACCAACAATGGCGGTTTTTGCAAAGTCGTAGCTTTTTCATATTTCTGTTTACTTACATAACAAGGGGTAAGCAGTAAAATTTTATTTATAGGACAAACAACATGATTAAAGGTTTAGCGATTACGCCGCCAATACTCGGCAGAATTAGTATCGGTAAAGTGGTTGAAAAGAACGGTAAACGTCTGCCTGAAAAAGATGACCAATTTACCATTACCAGTCAAATCCAAGGTAAGGAGGGATGGATCAAACACCCCTTAGATGAACAGCTTAGAGCCAAAGCACAAAACCAAAAACTCCGCTCTATTCCAGTACGGATGATCTTTAATGATCCTGAACTTAATCTACGAGCAGAATACACGTTATTTGACCGCCAGACAGGTCGACCGATTTGTGTTGGAAATGGTGAAACTTGTCAACGACTGACCAACCAAGGCGTAGAACAACAACCATGCCCATCACCTGATTTATGCCCATTGGCACAAGGAGGTAACTGTAAACCTTTTGGACGATTACATGTGAATTTGGATGAATCGGATGAACTAGGTACATTCATTTTTAGAACCACAGGTTTTAATAGTATTCGGACCTTGGCGGCTAGACTGAGTTATTACCATGCTGCATCCGATGGTTTACTTTCTTGCCTGCCACTACAACTGACACTTCGAGGTAAGTCCACCACACAAAGCTATCGTAGCCCTGTGTATTACGTGGACTTAACACTCAGGGAGGGAGTTAATCTTCAACAAGCGATTCAGATGGCGAAAGACATTGATCAACAGAGTAAGCAGAGCGGCTTTAATCAATCAGCGTTAGATCATACAGCAAGGCAGGGTTTTGCCAATGCACAGTTTGAAGTCAACAGCGAAGAAGGGTTGGATTTAGTGGAGGAGTTTTATAGTGATGAAAATCAAAAGGGAGACGTTGAACAAGCACAGTCTGTAACCACAGCGAGAACCAAGGCAATGTCTAAGCCGAATCAAGGTGAGGGTTTTGTGCAGGATATGCAGAAGGGCTTGCAGGGGAGTGTGAGGGTGGTGAATTGAGGGTTACTGGATAGCAAGGGGTGCAAGCCCCTTATTTTTAATAAATTGAGATTGTTATAAATGAATTTGAAATATAATTGGTCACTCTAGTTCATAATCAAAAAATCATTTATTGGGCACCTAATGAAAAATAACTTTGTACATCAGCTTCGGACATTACCAGAGATTTTTGAGGGGAATTTTTTTTGTATCCCAGACTATCAGCGAGGGTATGCATGGGATGAAAAGCAGATTGATGAATTATTGAAAGATATTGATCATCTTCTTTTAGATACTTCAGCCGTGAGGCACTATACAGGTACACTTGTTTTATCACAGATTAAAGATCAGTCTAATCAATATCATATTGTAGATGGTCAACAGCGATTAACTACGTTGGTTATTTTTTTTAAGTGTATTTCTCTATTTGCTGATAAAGTGAAAAAAGAAAGCATTACTGCCAAATATCTAATACGAGGCGCTATAGGAAATGACCAATTTGTATTAAAGTTAAATATGGATACTCGGAAATTTTTTGAAAAAGTAGTATTGGCTGATGCTAATTTAGAAAATTGCCCAATTACATTAGAGTCACATGAGCGCTTGTTAAATGCTCATAATTTGATTGTCAAATGGTTATCTCAACAGACTTCTTCAGGAGTTTCTATTGATCAGATTCTAAACATTCTAGAAGATAGATTAGGGTTTTTAGTTTATTCACCTGTAGAAGATGCTGAAACAGGTATCATGTTTGAAGTTATCAATAACAGAGGTAAACAGCTCAGCGAATTAGAGAAAGTAAAAAATTATTTAATCTATTGTTCTATTAAGCTCTCAGCCTTGTCATTAAGAGATGAAATTACAGAACATTGGTCTGATATTTTACAATCATTGAATAAAGCCAAGAAAACATCGCCAGCTGAAGAAAGTTCATTTTTAAGATATTGTTTGGTCGTATTTTTTAAAATGAATAAAACTGATAGCCAGTATGGGTATGATGTTCTTAAGGATAGAATAAAAATAGATCGATGTTTGCAGTCCAGTGAAAAGAAAAATCAAACAATAACCAAACTACAAGAATTTATTCAGTTTCTAAAATTAGCTGCAAAGTGGTATGAACACCTCTATGCTCCTAATTATGTTGGTTTAGACAAGACCATAAAGCCACTCATTGAAAACATTAGAGCCCAAAATGTCCATGCTTCAATCATGCCTTTATTCCTAGCATTAGTACTAAAAAATAAAGGAAAAGGAGAGGTTCTTGAACGTCATCTTCAATTATTGGAAAAATTAAATTTTCGAGTCTACATTGCTAACGGTATGACATCGAGAAAAGATAAAGGACAAGGTGATTTATACCAATATGCTAGTAAATATTACTATGGCAACTTATTAAAGCACTGTGTTTCTGACGATGAGAGGACTATCGGCAAGATGGAACTCATCAATGATGATCAAGCACTTGAATACTTATTGGTAGATTTTACACAGCGCCATGCTAGAGATAGTTGGTTTGAGGAATCTTTCCGCTTAGATCCTAAAAGCCCATTTGATTTTTATGATTGGAGAGGTATGCGTTACTTCTTGATGAACTTTGAATCGTCTTTGCAACCTAATAAGACCATCAATATAGATAAAATCCTAAAGGGTGTATCAGCGGGGAAAACTAGTGATTATTTGTCTTTAGAGCATTTGTGGGCTACTAAAAATAGGATTGGTGAAGGTCAAAACTGTAGGGAAATTGACTATTACCTAAAAAGAAGGCTTGGTAATTTTGTTTTATTAGAGCTTCGATTGAATATTCAAGGTACTAACGATGATGTATGGGTCAAAGCAGATCGTTATTTGGATGG
>NZ_BBTF01000091.1:0-6556 GCF_000876115.1 Acinetobacter sp. NBRC 110496 | reverse complement strand
AAAAAACATATAAAATCTGCTAATAATTCCTTTTGGAAAAATACTATCTAAGCAAAACTATTGTTATTATCGAGTGAGCTTATTAAGAGGTTTAAGCATGAATCTAGATAAATACGTTAAAACAGATATAGACGATGGCAATGGTCACATTTGGCTTAAATTTACGAATGATTCAGGTAATAATACTTTTGCTTGTAGTCAATGTGGCTATTTGAGACGGGTAGATAGTAATAATCGCCCACTAAACAAAAAGTGTGTTGGTAAAGTGAAAATCACGCTGCGTTAAAATTGAGATTTACAAAAACAAAATAAGAGCCAACATAGGGCTCTTTCTTATTTCATGGGGCTTTTACTGGCTTTACGGAATCAGTGTTGGAATCCAATATTTTTTAGACTACCCAACCATTGCGTAATTAATAACTTATTCCTTAGAGCCCTTTTTCTTTAGGCACACCGCCAACAATCTGAAATGGTATCCAATGGTTAACCCATTTTTCTTTGGTACCACGTTTGCCCAACCAGTAAAAGTTCCAGTGAGGAACCCGTGGATGTGGTTTTTTGGTACCTTTGTAGTTGCCAGACTTTAGATCTTCATCGCGCTTTAGGATCGCTTCATTGATCTTTTTATTTGTTTCGGTACCAACAATAGTCGGCTTGTACTTATTGGCCTCAAATAAACGCAATTCACGCTTAATCAGCTCTAATTTAGGCCTGGCTTGTGTTGTTTCTGGTGTTAATGGTCTGAGATCTGGTTCTTTTTGGCTGAACCATAGAATCAAATTGATTAGCTTCTTCTGCAGTTCCATGAACGTGTTAATTTCTTGTTCATCTGGCAAGTTCTTTTCATCAAAAAACGTATCAATGAAATCGGTCATGCAGTCCTCAACAGTTGATTCAAAATCATCATCATCAGGGAAGTGCATGGTAATGGTTTTTGCTAAGCCAGTATCGGTATATACCGTGGTAAATAGCACCTTGCGATCGTTCAACGTGTTTTTCGCAAAAATAACACCGACCACTTGTTCATTTTGCACGTAGAGATTGGCATTGTCGGTTTGAACGTAGATCGCAATATCAGGTAGGTTTAATAGGAAACCGGGGATACTGCGGTTGTACTCGGTCTTTACAAGCATTTGAATGACTTGATCTTCAAACCGATAAATATTTTTGGTTAGGCTCCATGAGCCAAGAGTAATGATTTCACCAATGTTGCAAGGTAGCTGATTGATAAATGAGAGTGGGATTTCTTGGCCAGTGGCTTGAACACCCATAATGGTACTGGTGCGTTTCATTCGTTCACGCCAGATAGGATCTCGACAATCTAGTGCAGCATATGTCCATTCATCACCACTGATTAGGCATTCGTGCAGATCTTTACTGTTTTGTCGTGCGATCGCATAAGCTTCTACACGTTTCATTAAGCCATTGAGGTTAAGCTTCACATGTTCTAATCGCGCTGTGATGACTTTAAGTGGTATTCCTATCTTTGGATCTAAATCTTTATTTCTCATGTTGAGCAACCAGGATCTACATCAGATCAATATCTGAAAAAATTTCGTTGAAAAAAGGACTTTAAAAGTCCTTTCGATTAGGCGTGAGCACTATTATTACAAGGCGGTGTAAACAAAGTACCATCTAAGCGGATCATTCCAAAGCCGTAGGTTTTATCACGACCAATACCATTGAGCCATGCTGTTTTAAATAGCTCTAAATCACCAACAGTCGCACTAAATGAAATATCTATGGTCTGGACTGGAATATTCAAAATGCTGAGCTGTGGTCCACATTGTTGCTCAATTATAGTGACATCCAATAGACCTTTGCTACTAAGAGCGTTTTTGGTGAATTCGGCTGCTTCATCTCCAGTTAGATTTTTACGCTTCTTACCTGAATTGCCTTTGGGTTTTTCGCCGTGGACCGATATGTATTCTTCAATTTCTTGGCGGTTAAAGCTACATTCACGGTTAAGAGGAACCATGATTTTTCCAGTGATTTGCTGACCGTGCGAAATTTCAATGTATTCTTTGGCCATTGGGATTTTGACGTCCGATACGCACGTTCTTAAATAGATGTGCTTGCCATCTGTAAAAAATATGACTTTTGCGGAACAGAATGTCTCGACCTTATTTCGTTTAAACATTTCTCTAAAAATGTACTTGAACAAGTTCTTTTCATTTTCAGGATGTGTAAGGGCAAAACAATTGGCTGTTAGTTTTATGTTATTCAGACTCATTTCGATATCCAGTTTTCTATAAACAGCATTATTAAGAACCATTGCCTTTAAATAGCGCCTTATTGACAATAAGGGTATTATTCAGCATTTATAAACGCTAAAAGTAACTTCTATGTGCATTTAACAAAAGTGGCTTATAATATACTTAAAACCCTCAAAATTGATATAGGAACACCAGTTTTGTGTGGAAGTAAAGCGTAACAATCATATTATGAAAACCAACCACAATTTATTAAACCTACACTTTAATGATACTTATTTTTTGTGTTGTAATTTTTTTTTAAAAAAATATATGCTTTGCTGATTATTTTAAACTATTGACTGTATTTTAAGCTGTGCGTAAACTTTAAACGTTGTTTTGTACAATCCACACCTAGTTTGATCCTGTTTGGACGACTGAAAAATGAACATAAAGAATAGAACTACGTTGCAGTTTTATGAAGAACTGCAGTTGGTGTATGACCGTTTCAATGAAAGGCTATTCAAAAATGAATTACCAGATTGTTTGATTACGCTTCAACGTATCAACAAAAATACCGGTTATTGGTCTGAGAATAGATTTGCTTCGACAGAAGATGATACGGCGTATACGCACGAACTGGCCCTTAACCCTGATTACTTTGGCACCCAACCATTGCTTAACATTTTTAAATGCTATGCACATGAGATGTGTCATATGAAACAAAGCATTTTTGGTGAGCCATCTAAACGCTCATATCACAATGCTGAGTTTGCGGCATTTATGCTTGAGATCGGTTTGATTATGACTGATGACGGCACAAAAGAAGGTCGCACGACAGGCGAGAAGATGACCGAAATCGTTGTACCTGATGGCTTGTTTATTCAAGTGTGCAATGAGCTAGTCGATGAAGGGCGTATCATCAAATGGTATGACAAGTACGCACCCAAAACGATTTCAAGTCTTGAAATGATTCAAGAGCAAGTGCAGTTGTTGGAGTCCATTCCGACTGCTTCTCCAAAGCTATTTCATATTGCCTTACTTGGCAATGAAATCAATTCAGCTTTGAAATCACCTAAAAAAGAGAAGCCAGTTGCCGAACCGTCAAAAGCACAAGATTCCCTCACTGGATATGCCATCCCAACAAGTGATGAAGAAGAGGAACCGACTCCCACTACAATGAATCCCTTTGATGTAGCGATCGGACTAATCGACATATCAAATACCGGTGCAAACCTTGGCGGTTATTATCCAACGGCTTTTGATGAAGATCCGTTAGATGATGACGACAAACCAATACCAGAACCTAAGGTTGTTAAACTTTATAAGGGTGAACAACCAAACGGCGATGATAACGAGTTTATTGTACTCAAAGAAACTATGATCGGTGGAACACTCTATCAAGAGCTTGGTTTAGCCAATTTTGAAGAGCCTGAGCCTGAGCCTAAGAAACAGACTAGGGCATCTTTTGCGTGTCCTGAGTGTGGCCGTGGTGCAACGTGTAGTCCTACTTTTAGATTATCGTGTACTGAATGTGAAGTTGAACTGGTACCATCAAAATCCATTGATAAAAGCCAGGTGAAGAAAAACAAAAAGGCTGCTAAAGCTGACCAAGGGGATGCAGAATGAAAACGATTGAAGAGCTTGGAATTCTGTTTTCTTCACACAAATACCGTTTTTATAACGAAAAAGACTTACAACTCGCGATTGAGCAAATGTTTATTGCCAATGAGATTCCGTATGAACGTGAGGTTCGTCTATCAAATAAAGACATCATTGATTTTACTGTTGAGCTTGATGTCGGCAAGGTGGGTGTTGAATTAAAAATAGATGGTGCACGTAACGCATTATTGCGTCAGATCAATCGCTATTTAAGCCATGACAGCATAAAAGCGCTCTATGTGGTTGGTACACCGTATTGGGTGAATAACATTCCAATCCAACTGAACAATAAATTTATTTACCGCCATCGTATTTTAGTGGGGGTCTTCTAATGTCTAAATCTTACGGCACCATTTCTCGTCAAGAAAAAAACTGGCACATTGAATGTGAACCACATGTTAAAACACGACTTAAGCGTGTATTCCCACAAGTCAGCCAACATGCATCAAAATTTATTGAGTTAAGCGATACGCCGTCTAATTGTCACGACCTACTTTGGTTTATTGAACGTTATCCAATGCATGTTGATGATCTTAAATACATGAAAGCGCAATCTAAGGCTTATGTGTCGCTAAAAGAAGATATTTTGGATGTGATGGACTATAAACGTCCGATCAAAACATTTGATCTTGCCGTGCCTCCATATGAGTATCAAAGAGCAGCTGCAGATCTACTACTTAATGTTAAAGGTTTGCTCTTGGGGGATGATTTGGGCCTTGGCAAAACAGCGAGTGGAATATGTCCGATGATTCTACCTGAATCGCTCCCGGCGCTTTTTGTGACAATGACACATCTTCCAATGCAAATTAAGAATGAAATTGAACGCTTTGCTCCGCACCTAAAATGTCACATCCTAAAGAAAGCATCGCCTTATCCATTGCACAAAGAGGGTGAAGCAGCACCCGATGTCATTATCACCAGTTATTCAAAGTTGAACGGTTGGGCTGAATATCTTGCCGGAAAGATTAAGTACGTAGTGTTTGACGAGATCCAAGAGTTACGGACTGGCTATACATCGCAAAAGTATTCCGCTGCTAAACTCATTAGTGACCAAGCTGAATTACGCCTCGGTCTATCAGCTACACCGATTTATAACTACGGTGATGAATTCTACAACATCATTGAAATATTGCGTCCAGATAGCTTAGGTACCGCTACCGAATTCGCTCGTGAGTGGTGTTCACACGAAAAACGTATTAATGATCCTAAAGCGTTTGGGATGTTTTTACGTGATGAAGGTCTAATGTTGCGCCGTACTCGAGCAGATGTAAATCGAGAGTTACCGCCAGTACAAATCATCCCTCAATATGTCGAAAGCGATCCTAAAGTACTGGATCAAATTAAGGGCAAGGCAATGGAACTGGCAAAAGTAATTTTAAGCTCTACTCAAGAATTCCAAGGGCAAAAGCTTCGTGCGACAGAAGAATTCAATATTATGATGCGCCAAGCAACAGGTATCGCCAAAGCGCCGTATGTCGCTGAGTTCGTGCGTATGCTTGTTGAGTCTGGTGAATCAGTCATGCTTTATGGTTGGCATCGAGATGTGTACAACATTTGGCTAGAACGCTTGGCTGAATTCAATCCTGTTATGTATACAGGTACGGAAGGACCTGCAGCTAAGGAACGATCTAAACAAGCATTCTTGAATGATGAAAGTAAAGTCTTCATTAGTTCATTACGTTCATCTGCCGGGCTTGATGGCTTGCAGTACCACTCAAAATGCAAAACATTTGTGTTTGGTGAGTTGGATTGGTCGCCTGGTGTTCATGATCAATGTATTGGTCGCTTAGACCGTGACGGTCAAATCAAACAGATCTCGGCATATTACTTGTTGGCTGATTCGGGTTCAGATCCAATTATTTCTGATGTCTTAGGCATCAAAAAAGGCCAGTTGGAAGGAGTTAAAAACCCGAATGGCGAATTATTTGAACATTTAATTACGGACGGTGGCGGTATCAAGCGCTTAGCCGAACACATACTGAATAAGAAGGTAGCTTAAGAGAAACTTTATGACTGAACTTTACCTAGCTTGTTTTAGAGATTCTGCTACAAAACTTCGGTATGACCAGGCCCTTTCGTTAAAAGATCGCTATATTCTTCTTCCTTTTGATATAGCCGATGCACATAAACTACCATGGTGCTATTTATGAATATTGAAATGCTTTTGTGTATGTCCAACTTAAATTGACCAACAAATTAGGTTCTTTATCCAAAGCGAATAGATCTGAATAAACATTAAAGTTTTTACCCAAAAATGCATTGTGTAAGAAGTGAATAAGGTCTAGATCCACGTAGTTAACCGTAGACACAATCTTTAAGTATTCAGATAAAGCTTTAAACATCGGTGTTAGCTCTGCGATGGCACGGCTAAACCGCTGTTCTGATTTATGCTCTCTATATTTTTCAAAGCCATTTTTCAAAATCCTTTTGAGCTCTGCATCATCAAATGGAATATTTGAATAAAACACACCAGTACTAAGATCTCCAAAATTAGACATAAAGTTATCAATCACGGGTAATTTACGTTCTAGAGATAAGCGCTGCGTTGATCTGATCAATTTAATGAATGAATAGAAAAACGGTAAGAAGCGTCTGTAGTAATCATAAATAACCTCCGCAAGCTTACGATCGCGAACATCAGCATTGATGGCTACACATTTAGGATATTGCGTAACAAAAATGGGTTTCTGCAGATAAATGAT